>JAAYCZ010000182.1 GCA_012729495.1 Syntrophomonadaceae bacterium
CTTACGTTAAAATAACCATTAAGATGCATATCAATATTTTCTCGCCAACTATCCATTGTAATATTTTCAAAAATGGTTCCATAAGCTGCGTTTCGGGGATAGGCGTTGTTTACCAGACCATCCACGCTAACTGCCTGTTTGGATAATTCATCGACTAATTTATTAACGGAATCTTCCGAGCTAATATCCAGCGGAAAAGCTGTTACTGATGCTCCATATACATCCCGTAGCTCCTCCTCTAACTTCTCAGCAGCCATTATGTCTATATCTGCAAGCACAATACGGGCATGTAATTCGGCCAGGGCTTTACATATTTCCCGGCCTAACAGACCGCATGCTCCAGTGACAATTATAGTTTTATTATCCAGGGAAAATCTGCTAATATATTTGTTCACCTGTTCACCTCATTATTTTAAATCCTATACAGGTATGGCCTGAGCGGTCTGACTCTAATTCCACTTCCTAAATACTGGTTTTATGGGCCTTCCTTCTAGATACGTGCCAATACCATCATCCAGCGCTTTGCGATAGACCAGTAAACTATGTTTAATAGCTTCCAGGGTGATGTTAATCTCCTCATCCCCATGTGAATAACTTATAGCTACCCAGGGCATCAGCACTCCCTGTTTTATCATTTCCTGTACAAACAAGGTTCTAAATTCCAGAGAAGCCTCTCTAGTTTTATCTTTAGTAATAAAATTAGGCGAACACGGCACTCCTATGAACTCGAAATATTCGCCTATCCCCATATCCTTCGCTATAGCATTTGCACCATCCACCAGCATCTTACCTGATTGCCATATCCGGCTGATTACATCTAATTCCTTATATACCTTAAGTGTTTCAACAAAGGCCCCTAATCCACACATTTCCGCCCCATGTGTGGTAGAAATCAAAAAGACTCGTTCCTTGTCGCTAAATAGACCTCCCAGTTCCATTATCTCCCGTTTACCACCCAGGGCGGCAACGGAAAACCCATTGGCCATTCCCTTGCCAAAGGTAACCAGATCCGGTTCAACCCTATAGTGAGCCGATGCTCCCTGTAGATGCCACCTGAATCCGGTAATCATCTCATCCAGAATAAACACTGCGCCATTCCTATGACATAAATCCTTTAATTGATTCAAGTAATTGTTTTTCGGTTCCTCCGTAGTAGCAGGTTCAAGAATAACAGCAGCTATTTGCCCAGGATATTTTTGAAAGAGTTTTTCGGCTGATGCCAAATCGTTGAAATTGAAGTTTAATGTGAGCGATTTGTATTCCTCCGGTATGCCGGCATCCATAACCGTATCACCGATAAACCAATCATCATATGAAAAGAATGGGTGCTGGAAACACCTGGCAACATATTTTTTCCCGGTATAAGCACGAGCAAGTTTTACCGCCGCAGATGTAACGGTGGAACCGTTTTTTGCAAACTTAACCATGTCAACCCAGGGTATTAACTCGCAAAGATCTCGTGCCGCCTCTATTTCAATTTTGGAGGCCCTGGTCAGGTTATTGCCGTTATGTATCTGCTCTATAGCAGCATTAGATATTTGTTCATAATCGTATCCGACCGTAACAGCTCTCAGAGCCATGCCAAAATCCAGATAGCGATTACCATCCAAATCCC
>JAAYCZ010000183.1 GCA_012729495.1 Syntrophomonadaceae bacterium
CGAGGTGGAACCATGAAGGTAAGAGTGCGTGAAATACGCTTATCGCTGGATGAAGATGAATCCCGTCTGCCTATGTTGGCTGCCCATAAATTGGGAATAGCTCCCCGGGATATCTTGAGCTGGAAACTGACAAAAAAAGCCATCGACGCCCGGCGCCGAAACATTTATTTTTCCTATACCTTGGACGTTGAGCTGGCCGAGGGCATCAAAATTGCACCGGAATGTTTTGAACAACCGGAAATCAGTCTGCTGGAGGAGAAACAGCCGGCAGCGCTTATACCGGGAAGCAATAAACTTGGCATTGCCCCAATTATTGTGGGGGCGGGGCCGGCCGGACTTTTTGCCGCGCTTTTGCTGGCCCGCCATGGTTACCGTCCGGTTGTGGTCGAACAAGGCCAGGATGTTGATCAGCGGGTACAGGCGGTGGAGCGGTTTTGGTCAGGGGGATCTTTGTCCAGGTATTCAAACACCCAATTTGGGGAAGGCGGCGCGGGAACTTTTTCCGACGGAAAACTAACTACCCGCAGCGGCGATCCGAGAGTCGAATATGTACTGAAAACATTTGCCGAATTCGGCGCCGATCCGGAAATCATGTATGTGAAAAAACCGCATGTGGGAACCGATCGCATTCGTCAGGTGGTTAAAAATATTCGTCGCGAAGTAATCCGCTTGGGCGGCGAAATTTATTTTTCCGCCCGCTTAACAGATATAATTATTAACCAGAAGCAGCTAAAAAGCATAATAATAAACAATGACACCGAGCTTGCTTGTGATGTCCTGGTTTTGGCGGTAGGCAACAGCGCCCGGGAGGTCTATAAGCTGCTGGCCGGCAAAGGGATCAGCCTGATTCCCAAGTCTTTTGCCCTGGGGGTCAGGGTGGAACATCCCCAGCAGTTGATTGACACGATCCAGTATGGTGAATATGCCGGCCATCCCCGTTTACCGGCGGCTGATTACCAGTTCACTTACCAGGATCGCAGTACCGGACGCTCCCTGTATACTTTCTGCATGTGTCCGGGCGGAACCGTTATCGCCTCATCATCAGCGCCTGACGAAGTAGTGGTAAACGGCATGAGCTATTTCAGCCGTGACAGTGGTTTGGCCAACAGTGCTCTGGTGGTTACGGTGCAGCCGGCAGATTGGGATCATGAGCCGTTGGGGGGGGTGAGGCGACAGCAGGAACTTGAACAGAAAGCATTTGTTATGGGCGGCGGCAATTATTTTGCCCCGGCACAGTACCTGAAAGATTTCATCAATTACCAGGTTTCCACCGGTCTGAATGGTACGCTGGCCAGTTATAAACCGGGCGTAACCGGGGTCAACCTGTGGCAGTTGCTGCCGCAGGAAATAGCCGAAGTCATGCGCCGGGGGCTGCTGGTTTGGGATAAAAAGGCGCCCGGATTTATCCATGAGCAGGCCATAATGACCGGAGTGGAGACTCGTACTTCAGCGCCATTACGTATCGAGCGCGATCAGACGCTGAATTCCGTTTCCGTAGAGGGTATCTATCCCTGTGGGGAAGGAGCCGGTTATGCCGGTGGCATCGTCAGCGCAGCGGTAGACGGATTAAAGGTGGCGGAAAAGATCATTTCCGGCTTTGAGACACCGCGTTTGATAGCAGAGATTGACAGCTGTCAGGTGCAAAGAGGCAGTCAACTACCTGCTCGGGAAGATTGCCAATAAAATACTTTACCCAAACCGGGAAAAAAAGCATACCATCCATATACGAGGATTTTCATGATTTCAAAATGCAACATCGAGAAATACACAAAATATTGAGCGCTATTACCAAAATATTTTCGAACTTTTTGATTTAAAGCTGATTTTACAAAAGTCTCAATCAATCACAATGATTTAATTAAAAAACCAGCGTCGGTTTTGAGACGGCGCTGCTAGGGAGGACATTATTAATGGGTATTCTATTTGGGACTGACGGAGTAAGAGGGATTGCCAATACGGAATTAACACCGGAGATGGCCTTTGATCTGGGTCGGGCCGGCAGTTTTGTGCTGGCGCAGCAGGATAGCAATTCCAGAGCACGGATAATGGTGGGCAAAGATACCCGGGTATCAGGCGATATGCTGGAAGCAGCTTTACTGGCCGGGATCTGTTCTACTGGTGCAGATGCTCTGACCCTGGGGATTATTCCTACCCCGGCGGTGGCCTATCTGACCCAGCAATATAAAGCATCCTGCGGGGTAGTCATATCTGCTTCCCACAACCCGGTACAGGACAACGGCATCAAATTCTTCGGTTCCAACGGCTACAAGCTGCCCGACGAGATCGAAGCCCGGATTGAAAAGCTGGTTTTGGCCGGAACCAGGGATTTAGTCAGACCGCAGGGAGCAGATGTGGGTAGGATTTATGATGTGGCCGAGGCCACCAATCGTTATTTGGCCTTTTTAGGCTCCTGCTATACCGAACAGAAGGATTTAAGCAATCTCACCGTGGTATTGGACTGTGCCAACGGGGCGGCTTATCAGGCAGCACCACGCTTGTGGGAGAGTCTGGGCGCCAGGGTGATCGCCATCAATAATCAGCCCAACGGCATTAATATCAATGAGGCCTGCGGATCGACGCACACCTCTTCCCTGAAAAGTGCGGTCGTCCATCACCAGGCTAATCTGGGCATCGCCTATGACGGCGATGCTGACCGCTGCATTGCCATTGATGAATGCGGCAATGAAGTGGACGGAGATTTTATCATGACCATCTGCGCACTTGATATGTTCCGCCGGGGGGCACTGCAACCCAACCGGGTCGTGGCCACGGTCATGAGTAATATTGGTCTTGAAATCGCCCTGAAAAGAGAAGGCATTATAGTAGACAGCTGCGCTGTCGGCGACCGTTATGTGTTGGAAAAGATGATTGAAAAAGGAGCCCTGCTGGGCGGCGAGCAATCCGGACATATCATTTTCCTTGAGCATGCCACCACCGGCGACGGTCTGTTGAGTTCACTGAAACTGGCCGAAGCAATGCAGAGAACCGGTTTACCTCTTTCCGAACTGGCTCGGGAGATGGAAAAACAGCCCCAGATACTGGTCAATATCAAGTTGGAAGACAAGGATACCATCCTGGCTCATACGCTGGTCAAGGATTCACTGCTGCGGGCCGAAAACAAACTGGGGGAAAACGGGAAACTGGTGGTAAGACCTTCCGGAACCGAGCCCTTGGTAAGAATTATGGCCCAGGGTCCGGATCAGCATTTATTGCAGGAGGTGATAGATGAAATAAGTGCGGCCGTAAAAGAAGCCCAGGAAAAATAAGAGAGGCCTGCCCAGGCCTGTAAGCGCCAGACCCGCACACAGCGGGTGACGAGGCGGGGGTTTATCGAAATTTCGGCGGGTGCCCCCCGGTTGCCACAATCGTCAGCAGAGTTACAAAAAGCATAGCAATATGTGCACAAAATTCTCTGCCCGTGGAATATAAAAGAATTATTAAAAAGATATATGTCGTTGCTTGCGGGACTGCTTATAAACCAAAAAACTGGCCAAATCAGTCACGGTAGAATAATATTATAAG
>JAAYCZ010000184.1 GCA_012729495.1 Syntrophomonadaceae bacterium
A
Source organism: Syntrophomonadaceae bacterium (assembly GCA_012729495.1). Taxonomy (GTDB): domain Bacteria; phylum Bacillota; class Syntrophomonadia; order Syntrophomonadales; family Syntrophomonadaceae; genus Syntrophomonas_B. The sequence continues at coordinate 2 of JAAYCZ010000184.1, forward strand.
AACTAAACTCAAAAAACCGAATATTCCTGCCAATGCCATTAAAGTTAATTGCCAATCGCAACTTATTGCGTCGATTATATACATACTTACGTATTGCATTTCCATTGGCAACCCTCCTTTTCTGACCCTCCCCGTGACTAAATCGGGGGCTTTCAGCTCCGGCTATCGCAACACCTTCAGAAAAAGGGAATGGGATAGCTTACGCTATCCCATGCAGTGCGATTTATCGTTTAAAATCGTCGTATATTTCCTTGGATTGCTTGCCTACCTCGCCGCCGATGTTTTTGAATATTGCTATCCCGGCTACCAAGATAATTACTGCCAGGAACACGTATTCCAAGAAACTGGCTCCCCGCTGATCTTTCATAAGGGCGTTTGCTTTTTTTAACACTTTTATCCTCTCCTTAACTTAAAATGCGCTTTTTAATTGGGTTACAAAAGGGTAGAACATCATGGCTAATAACGGAACAAGTATCCAGATTATTGTCGGAAACATGATTTTCACTTTAGCCTGTTCGGTCTGTTTTTGGAGTTTAGTCATTCTGTCAAACTTCATCTGTGCGACTAAGTTGTTTAAGGTTTCTGCCAACGGTGTGCCTAGTCGGTCGCTTTGGTTTATATCTTATCGCCTACCATATGGGTTATTCGTCTAATGAGCAGGATGATCCTTTGAAATACCCTCATTACTGGTAAATAATAGCTTGTCCTCGGCAAGGCTGGCATTATCACCGTTATTTTACATTCGGATGCTTTAAATGGAAGATGCTTCAACCCCCGTCATACGCTTAAAAAACAAATATCTTTCAGGGGTATGGCTCCAGCATTAATTACCACTGAATCCATTAACTTGTTTGTCGTATAATGTTGCAAAAGGGGGCTGGGATTTATGTATAGTATTTTGCATTAAATGTAATTTGTGAAAGGGTGATCGTTTATTTTACGCAGCAATTATAGAAGAATCATTATTTACATATTGGCTTTTTTCATACTTACTTCCACTTTGTCTATTCCCTTGCAGGCAGAAGCAGCTTCTTCCGTGCAGGTTAAAAAACTGGCTACCGGCACTAAATATGAAACCAAATTATACGTGATCAAAAGCGGCAAGCCTGGCCCGGTGGTGTTGATCGTGGGCGGTGTGCACGGCAACGAAACGGCCGGCTACAAAGCTGCCCTTAAAGTCTGTAACTACCGGCCTACCCGGGGCACATTGCTGGTCATCCCCAAAGCCAATGTTCTGGCAATCAAGGCTGGAGAAAGGGTCGCCCGCGGACAAATTGATTTAAACCGGGCTTTTCCCAGCACCAAATCCGGTGCAGCTCGGGGCACCTTGGCCAAATCCATATTGAAAATAATCAAAGCGTACGATGTCGACTGGGTAATGGACATGCACGAAGGCTATGATTATGTCAAGAATCCTTCCTCCTCTTCGGTGGGACAATCCCTCATTTATTATCCCTCTTCCTCGGCTAAAACCATTGGTAGTAGGATTGTCAACACCATAAATAAAAATATTGGTTTGAATCGCAAAGAATTTTGCCTGCTCAAACCTCCGGTCAAAGGAAGTGTGTGCCGCGCTGCCGCAGTAACGGTCGGGGCCAAGGGATTTATCTTTGAAACCTGTTCCCGGGATAGTCTCAGTACCCGCGTCAATAACCAATTGAAAGCTGCCAATATGCTGCTTGGTTATTTGGATATGAAATAAGACTCGCGGGGGCTGGTCATGATCAGCCCCCGATCCTGCCCCCACTCTTCGTATGACTTCGTATGGCTTCCCCTGGTCCTTGCAGATAATTCGCCCCCGCCTTAATCCAATCTGTTATAATAGCAATGCTTGTTATAAAGGAGTGATCACCTCCATGAAGTATTGGGGAGCCATATGTCTGGCTTTGGCAGCCAGCATTTGGGGCAGTATGTATGTAGTCAGCAAGTATGTGCTTGATTATGTGCCCCCTTTTACTCTGCTGTGGCTGCGTTATGCGGTGGCTGGGATGGTTTTGGCAGTAATCATGCTGATGACCAGGAAATACAAGGTTGCCGGCAAGGACATTCTTCTTCTGGCCTGGATTGGCTTTATCGGCTATTTCATTTCGGTGGGCACTCAGTTTGTCGGCACCAAACTGGCGGATGCTCATACCGGTGCATTACTGACCTCCAGTTCACCGGTTTTTACTTTTCTGTTTGCCTGGTTGCTGCTGGGAGAATCGATCACCCGCCGCAAGCTGCTGGCGTTGATCCTGTCTATGCTGGGCATGATTGCAGTCATTGGCATAAACGGGAATGAGTCCATCAATATAACCGGCAGTATTATTCTGATTGTAGCTGCGATTACCTGGGCGTTGCTCTCCGTATATGTAAAAAAAGCCTCCTACCGCTATTCGTCTCTTACCATAACGACGTATGCAATCTGGTTTGCTCTGCTATTTACCACCCCGGTCATGACCTGGGAAATGCAGCACCAGGCGGTTCGCTTGTTTGCCGCTCCTCTGGTATGGCTGGGGACGTTATATATTGCTCTGGTCTCCACTGCCCTGGCCTTCTTTCTGTGGAATAAAGGAATGGATCTTCTGGAAGCCGGAGCCGGATCATTGTTCCTCTGCTTCCAACCGATCGTCGGTTCCATATTAGGATGGCTCTTGCTTGATGAAGTGCTGGACACCGCATTTTTTATCGGGGCTGCTTTTATCATCAGCGGCCTGATCATTGCCAGCCTCCCCCGGAGAAACAAAGACCCTCTGCCATAACATGTGCATATACTCAACTTGCCTCTCCATATTTATCTATAATATACAAACGCTTTATCCTATGCTTTGATATAGATAAACAGATAAATCATTCAATCTCAAACAACCAAAGGTCTGTGCAAGAAATGTTCATTTCAATCGTAATACTGAAAGATGAGCGTTTGTTTATTCCCACTTTTTCTGAATCTTGCATGAAGTGCTGATTGGGTTCACAAATTGCTCTTTTGCAATGGTGCAGTGGAATGAAAAACGAAAGCTAATCCCATACAAATCTAATAAATAACGAGGAGTGGATCTGGGAATGAAAAAAGTCGGTATTTTATTGCTTATATTAATGGTCATTTTTATCCTGCCCGGAAATGTCCAGGCCAAACTTGCTCCGGGAGATTATATTGACCTGACAAAACATTGGGCCGAACCGGACGTAATGTTGCTTGATCAGCTTGGTATTATGCAAGGGATGGGCATCGACCAACAAGGTTTCAAGATCTTCGCCCCTGACAACCTGGTTACCCGGGCACAAATGGCCAAAGTGCTGACTGATACTTTCCGTCTCGATTACGGCCAATTGCGCTTTTTCAAACAACCGGTGGCCAGTGACTATTACCGGGACGTGGAAAATAACAGCTGGTATGCAGAGGCGGCCGTGATGTGTGCCATTAATGAGATTTTCTATCCCGATTACAATTTTGCACCTGCCCGCAACCTGACCCGAATTGAAGTTGCCCATGCGATTCATCGCAGTTTTGATGCCAAAGGTATTTCCATTCCCATGATCTTGATGATGCCAGTGTATAATGATACACAGGATCTGGATCAGGATAGTATGAATGCCATGGTATTTGTAAGCAACACTGGAATTATGAAAGGCGATGGTCAAAATTTCAGACCCCATGATTCGCTTACCCGGGCTGAATTGGCTGCCATCATCAACCGCTGCATTGGATTGATAAGTCTCAATGAGAATAATCACAACCAGGAATATTCAATAAAACCCGGCCAGGAATTCGTATTATCCCTGGCATCCAACTCTACTACCGGCTACGTTTGGGATTTCAGCAAGTCGTATGATGACAAACTGCTGGAATTGGTTGCCAAGACCTATAAAACTGATTCTCCTGCCAATGCCAATCTTGCTGGCCAGGGCGGTAGAACCTATTGGAAATTTAAAGCCTTGCAGACCGGTAAAACCGAAATAGAGCTTCGCTATGCGCGTCCCTGGGAAAGTGTTCAGCCCGCCCAGACTTACAAAATAGCGATCAATATAGCAGACGAAACCGGCCAGGAGACTCCGGCAGGCATTTCCGTACAGACCAAGGCATACAATCATCTGGCAGAATACATGGAAACCAATCTGCGCATTCCTTGCCTGCAGGGGTTGGCTGATGAAACGCTGCAGACCAAATTAAATGATCGTTTTGTCCAGGATGCCCTTTCACTGGAGAAATCGTTGCAAGCAGATCTGCAACAATACGTGGCAGATGCGCAAAAATACGATTATCCCATTCACAATTTTGTATTGTATGCGCGCTTTCAGCCGGGGTATCTGAGTTCGCGCTTTCTCAGCCTGACGGTGGATTATTATCAGTATACCGGAGGGGCGCATGGCAATACGGAACGCAGACCCTATAACATCGATTTGCAAAGCGGTTTGGATCTGGCCTTGAAAGACCTGTTCGTCAACAACTATGATTATACCAGCGTAATCGACGGGGAGATTAAAAACCAAATCAATAACGGTGAACCTATTTATTTTGAAGGAGATATGGGATTTCAGGGGATTGGTGAAGATCAGGATTATTATTTGCAGGATGGTGCCTTGGTTGTAGTTTTCCAGCAATATGAAATTGCGCCTTATGCAGCCGGTATTCCGGAGTTTAAAATCCCCCTGAACCTTTTTGGGGATAAATTCAGAACTGATTTGTTTGTAACAAAATGATTTTAACATGATAAATCTGCATTTGGTGGCAATTATTGTTTTTTCTCTATGTTTTTTGTCCCTTCAAAATAATATAATAATAGTGACGTCAAACATGGAGGTGAATATCAGACCATGAATCTAAAGGAAGCTCTGGAACTGGCAGCAAAAGAAGAAGCCAAAGCCATGCAGAACTATACCAGACTGGCCGGCGAGGCTGAAGACCCTGAAACCCGGCTGATGCTCGAACAGATCGCCAAGGAGGAAGCCGGGCACCTGAAACGGCTCACAGAAAGACTAAAAGCAATAAAAATGTTGGGATAATATAAAGGGATCTGACTGCAGGCAATGCCCGCATCAGATCCCTTTTTTAATGCGCGGGTGAGTGGCTTCCGGCCAGGATGCTGCCTACAACGATAAAGGCAAAAAGCAGCAAAAATAAAATCAAGGCAATGATCAATTTCCTGCGGACATGATGCTCACCTTGGTTGTATTCGGCGATCAGATGCGTTGCCCAGACGATATTGCCCGAAAATACTAACACCACGACAAACTGGATCCAACTGGGTATGACTGTATAGGCAGCATGCTGAAGGTGCGACCAGAGGGTATGACTGTAATAGGCAAGAACGATGAATTCGATTAGACCGGCAGCATACTGATAAACCAACCCCTGCTTCTGCATCTCGGTATTTATCTCCAGCAAGCCTTTGATCTGCTCCTGGGTGGCAATATTGGTACGGCTGTTCATAACCTCAATTTTGCTTTTCACCACATCCATGGCAGCCCGGTAATCCTCCTGGACCTCATTTAGTTCATCCCTTAGGTTGTGCAGTTCTTCCCGGCGCTGCTGATATGATTCAGTCAAATTGGTAAAAACAGCGGCAGGTTCAAGCAAAGCAGCATCGGCATTTATCTGCCTTCGCACAGCAAGCAGAGCCGCATCCAAATTCTTTAACCCATCGATCACCATATTCTGATCCCCAACCAATTTCCCGTAGGCAGTGGCCAGACTCTGGATCTCATTTTCCAGTTCCTCTGCCGCCATCAGGGTTGCCTGGTTCATGACCAATTTGGTATGCAGGATGTTGATCAGCCCCTGCTGTAT
>JAAYCZ010000185.1 GCA_012729495.1 Syntrophomonadaceae bacterium
GGGATTGATCTCCAAAACCTTGGCCGCCTTGATTTTCTCTTCATTGGCGGGAATGGCATTCAATACTTTTTCCATTTCGATACTTATTTCACCCTCATTGGTCAGGCACACCGGGTGATTTTTCAGCCTTTTGGAAGCTCTGACGTCATGAACCTTATCACCCAAAATATCCTTTATCGCCGCATACAGGTTTTTATGTTCCTCAACTGCCGCCGGGTCTGCTTCGGTATCGTTTTCTATGCCAAGATCGCCGCCGGATACTGACTTAAATTCCTTATCCTTATACTTCATCATGATCTTTATGGCAAATTCATCGACATCATCGGTAAAGTACAGGATTTCATAGCCTTTGTCGGCGAGCAATTCAGTCTGGGGCAATTTGTCAAGCTTCTCGACCGATTCTCCCGCCGCATAATAAATGTATTTTTGCTCTTCCGGCATTCTGGATACGTATTCTTCCAAGGTCACCATATTTTTCTCTTTGGATGAATAAAAAATCAGCAAGTCCTGCAGGAATTCCTTTTCCGCTCCGAAATTATCATACACACCGTATTTCAGCTGCCGACCGAAGGAAGTAAAGAAGGTTTCATATTTTTCTCTTTCGTCCTGTAAAATGCGATTAAGTTCATTTTTGATTTTGGTTTTAATATTTTTGGCGATTAGTTTCAGCTGCCGGTCATGCTGCAAAACTTCGCGGGAAATGTTTAGGGTCAGATCTTCCGAATCAACCATTCCTTTTATAAAGCTAAAATAATCGGGCAATAGATCAGCACACTTGTTCATAATCAAAACCCCGTTGGAATAGAGCTCCAGGCCTTTTTCATATTCCCGGGTATAAAAATCAAAAGGCATCCGTTCCGGGATAAATAGAATTGCATTATAGCTTACTGTTCCGTCTGTGCTGATATGCAGGTGGGAAATCGGCGTATCAAAGCCGTAGTGTTTTTCAAAATAGAAATTCTCGTAATCCTCCGGGGTCAGCTCATTCTTGTTCTTTTTCCAGATCGGCACCATGCTGTTAATGACCTGCTCCTCGGTATACTGCTCATATTCATCCTCGCTGCCCTCTTTGAGGCGGCTTCTTTGTACGTCCATCTTGATCGGATATCGGATAAAGTCAGAGTATTTTTTAATAATGGAACGCAGCCGGTATTCTTCCAGATACTCGTCGTATTTTTCTTCTTCGGTATTGGCTTTGATTTTTAAAATAATATCGGTGCCGATAGTTTCTTTTTCACATGGTTCAATGGTGTAGCCGTCAACTCCTTTGGATTCCCATTTGTAAGCCTCATCGCTGCCGAAGGCCCGGCTGATGACGGTAATCGTATCGGCCACCATAAAAGCCGAATAAAAGCCCACCCCGAACTGACCGATGATATCGTAACCATCGCTCATTTCGTTTTCCTTTTTGAAATTCAGTGATCCGCTGCGGGCGATAACTCCCAGATTGTCATCCAATTCCTCTTTGGTCATGCCGATACCGGTATCTGATATTTGCAGGGTGCGGTTATCTTTGTCAATAAAAAGCTTTATGTAGTAACTTTCCTTGTCAAAACTCAGATTCTCGTCCATCAGGGTTTTATAATAAATCTTGTCAATGGCATCACTGGCATTGGAAATAAGTTCACGCAGAAATATCTCCTTGTTCGTGTAGATGGAATTGATCATTAAATCCAGAATACGCTTGGATTCAGCCTTAAATTGTTTTTTGGCCAAAATCATCGCTCCTCTCAAACAAAAGCTATATCATAGCCGTAATAATATTATTAAATATTGTTAGCACTCTCAATCGTTGAGTGCTAACTATATACTATCTTACTCAATTTAGCAGTCATGTCAACATCTTTTATAGAAGTATACCCAGAAGCCGATTATCGTATATAAAAGATCCCCGGCAGCTTAATCCGCGCAGGGGATCTTAACAATATTAGCCACAGGACAAGCAATTATCCGCGGTACTTATAAAGCGCAAACCGGTTAACTCCAGAAGCGAATAACCAAATATATATTGGAAATTATGATTGATAGAAGCATTAATGGGAAGCCGATTTTTAAAAATTCCATAAAGCTGATCGGCGTTCCGTTTCTTTCTGCCATACCGGCAACAATCACATTGGCCGAGGCGCCGATAAGCGTTCCGTTGCCGCCCAGGCATGCTCCCAGGGCCAGTGACCACCATAGCGATTCCATCGGCAGCTGGGAAAGCTGTCCTACTTCCTGCAACAAAGGAATCATGGTGGCTACAAAGGGAATATTGTCTACGAATGCCGACGCCACTGCCGAAAGCCACAATATCAGGGTGCCGGTCAAGGCAACACTATCGCCCGTAATCTGCAGTGATTTTTGAGCAATAAGGCTGATTACTCCGTTTACCTGCAATCCGCCTACCAATATAAAAAGCCCGGCAAAAAAGAATATCGTGGGCCATTCTACGGCAAGAAGTACTTCTTCCGGTTCTTCCCTCGAAATGAGCATCAGCAGCCCTGCCCCTAACAACGCCACGGTTGCAGATTCCAGGTGCAGGCTCTGGTGGAGCAAAAAACCTAAAATAGTAAGCGCCAGTACCAATAAAGATTTCTTCAGGATCATCCAATCTCTGATACTATGAATTTCATTGAGTTCCATTAACCGCTCAATTTTTTCTTTATCAGCGTTGAGATCTTTTTTAAAAATGATTACCAGAATAAAAATCGTGATCGCAAGGATCACTATGGCAGGCAAAGCCATATTAACAATAAAATCCATAAAACCAAGCCCGGTTGCGCTGCCGATCATAATGTTGGGCGGATCACCGATCAGCGTAGCTGTACCGCCCACATTTGAGGTAATGATTTCAGTAAATAGAAAAGGGAGCGGAGATATCTCCAGACGGTCGGCCAGGGCATACGTAACCGGTACGATCAAAAGTACCGTAGTTACATTGTCCAACAAGGCCGAAGCTACTGCTGTGATCAGCCCCAGCACCACCAACAGGGCCACCGGTTCCCCTTTGACCATTTTGGCTGACTTGATGGACAGGTATTCAAAAACACCGCTTTTTCTGGTAATACCTACAATCACCATCATCCCGATCAACAGCAAAAGGGTATTAAAATCAACGTGCTCAATCGCTTTTTCCTGATTTATAACCCCCAGGACAATAACCAGAGCTGCACCGAGCCAAACTACAATAGTGCGATGAATCTTGTCAGCAATGATAAATGCATAAGTGATTAAAAATATTAAAATTGAAAGCCAAAAATTTATCAATGAATATCCTCCCGCAAATTGATTTTGTCCCAAGGCATAATGGCTTAATCTTTCTTACCAGATCAAATAATAAAGGCCAATGGAAACAGACAGGGCAAGCAATACCCAGAAAAGGGTTCTGAATAATTCCCTTTTAACTTGCTCAGTTAGTTCTTTCATATTATTCACCTCCCATAAAAATAAAAAAGCTTACAAATAATGGGTAACCCGTTAAACAGGCTACCCACCCCAGTAAGCCGATTTCTCATGGAGAAAAACCATATCCAAATTAAATTGAACTTAGATATTTCATCCCCGCAACACTCATTTTCATCAGTATTGCTTTGACCGTCGTAAAAATATTTAATTGTCAGCAAAATCTCTTAATAAATATATAATAACAATTTATATCCAATGACTCAATACTTGACTTATATTAAAATACTACACAATAAGTTCTATAAACGTCACTGCTTCTGCCGGCACGCCCGCAACTACAAAATAGTCCGTGTTTGCCTGTACTATTCTAGCTTGCTTTCCATAAATAATTTTATTCAGCTGCATATATATTTCCCGTTTTCAACGGCCGCCAGACCCTGACTGATTAGTCTTTGCAGATGTTCCTTGGTCATTGACCACTCCCAGCAGTATACAAATTCATCTTTGAATATTTTAGGGCCATAGAAAGTACCTTTTCTGACAAGCTCTTCAAAAGTCACAGCGCTGCCCAGGTTTGCCAGCAGCATTTTATCACGGATGAAAATCACATCCAGATATTGATCCAGACGGGAAATAAACTCATCTTTGGACACAATGCCGCTTTCATGACCGGTGATAAAAGTATCGGCATCGAGCCGGGCCACCCGCCGGGCGGATTCAATGTATTGTGCAGAATTCTGACACCAGGGCCCAAACTTGGTCAAATCAATATCGCTGCAGTATACAATGCCTTCCTGCGGAAAATACATAACACTAAAACCGGGCGAATGTCCCGGAGCAGGAATAATTTCCATTTTGCTGTGCCCAAAATCGATTACGTCACCCCAGCAGTAGGTTTCATCCAGACGGGCCAGGGAAAGATGCCATTCGTGCCGATAAGCCGGTGTATAACTGGTTTGCGGCCCATCCGGTTCCTGAATGCGCTGTAGCCACAAATTGGCCCATTCTTCTCCCAGGGCTTCGTAAACTCCGCTGTCGGCGATGAACTTCCGGCGGTCTTGGAAATAAATGGCCTCCCGTTCGTTAACCATGATTTTCGAGTGGTCGAATACATAATTGTAGCAGATATGATCAAAATGGACATGGGAATTAATTACGATTTCAATGTCCTTTTGTTGATTTACAGCCTGTAATTGCTGCAGCCCGGCGCCGGGATCAATAACTGCCGGGATGGAATCATCAATTAAAATCGTATTGCAAAACGGGAAGCGACCGCCGTTTTGCCCGGGAATCACCTTAATATTTCCAAAATCGATGTGTCTGTCCAATTTCAGTCCCCCTTTATTAATGATCGGGGCTATTAATAACCTGATCCTGGTGGTTGTATTTTAGCTTATAAAATCTGGCTAAACCAGAATAATGAGGGAAACTTGCTGAATAAGTTCGGATTCGGATTTATATATTTATTTGGGTTTTGAGCCATGCCCGGGGAGACTCTCTAATAGCCGGACGGGGTCAGGGCCAGGATCCGGCTGGCAATTATCGCCATTTCTGCCTGGGTCGTCTTGTCCAGGGGACGTAAATTATTTTGGTCATCCGGGGTAATAATACCCAAACCGTAAGCCAAACCTGCATAATTAATTCGGTTAAAACTGATTTTAGCCGCATCTTTAACCGGGGTGGTAATGGTATTTTTTATTTGGGCAATACTGTCCCAACCCAGGCTTTTGATGACCCACACAGCCAGTTCTTCCCGGTTTATATTGCCCTCCGGGTTAATCTTTTCCCCAGGGGAAATAATCCCCCGGCTTGCTGCCAGCGCAAAGGTTTCATAGTCAGGGTCATCAGCTTTGATATCTTCCAACTGTACTTGTCCCCCATGGGTATAACTATAATGGGCGCGTGGATTGGTAGCTGCAAGGACTGCTTTTAAAGCTTCACGCCTGGTTATTGTCTCATCCGGGTTGACGGTATCAATCAGCAATCCATTTTCGTTTAACATGGACAAGGCCGGCGCTGACCAGTGGCCGGCAAAAGGAATATTATCTGAACTTGTTTTCAGGTCAACTTTCCCTCCATATATCATCGCGCCGCTGAGCGCATCTACTCTAGGGCGGGCAATCAAATAGCCCAGACGGGGTTCTCCGCTTTCTTCATAATTATTATCAAGCGTTGACATATGCACCAGTTCAATATTCAACTGCTGCGCCAAAATTGATTTGACATCGGCTGCGTCCAGCAACTGGTTCAGGGAACTGCACTGTACCGGCCTCCATCTGATTTGATACCCCAGCACTTCACCGCTTTGCCGGCTGATGGTTACGGTAATGTTATCCCGGTCAAAAGGTATACCGTTCAGCAACCGGTTAAAAGTAAAGCTGTATTTGCCCGGCTCATGGTCATAATCGTAGGTTTGGGTATAAACCAGCAGGTTTTCTTTCCCCGGGCTGTATTTTTTTATGGCTTGCCGGGCGATTTTCAGCGCCTGTTCACGGCTGACCGAACTACCGGTTTCAGGACTGCTTTCGTTTTTATAAAATCCAGAAACTTCACCGCTATAGGCGTCTATTTCCACTCTAAACCCGGAACGGTTACCGGCTTCATCACTTTTGGGACTGTAAAACCAATGTTCATCCTTGTATCCGGGGCCGCTGCCTCCTCCCCCGCCGCTTTTTACGATGTCACCCTTGAACCCGGCTGCAAGTAAAAACTGGCGGGCAGTCTCCTGGGCCTGCCGGGGATCAATTTCTTTTTCGGCCAAGGCCGGCCCATTAATAACCGGCCCGTTTAGCAGCGGGGTAAAATCACTGCTGTAAACCTTGAGCTCCGGGGCAAGTTCCTGTCCTCTGTAATCCAGGAAACTGCCTGTCAGCGCATCAATATACATGGCTTCAGTATTTAGTTCATAAACAGGAATAATCTGTTCGCTGATATGTCCATCTTTAGAGGCTGCATATTTATAAGCGGGATAAATCCCTGCCTGCTCTAAAAGAATAGTGATAGCTTCGTCCCGGGAAACATTAACTTTTACCGGAGGAAGCTGTATTTCTTTGCAACTGTTCGTATAATGGGTAATCAATCCGGTAAAGGCGTCCACCCCTACCATAACCCGCTCATGGTTTACAGCCACCCCGTCTGCCATCCGGGTCCAGAAAAAACTGTAATAGGTCGTCAAACTGGTATTGGGAATAAATACGGGTGTAAAACCTTGATCCAGCTTAAGGGAATCTTTTAACTCGGGAAGCATTACCGACAAGAAGTTTTGTGCATTCAGAAGAGCCTGCTCCCGGGTCAGTTCAACCTGTTTTCCTCGATAATACTCCGGCAGCGGGTTATAGTTCATAGTTAATACCCTGCCGCTGGCCGCCTCGACCGAACCGCTCAGCACACGGTGTCCGGCGCCGGGCCTAATCCCGGTTTCTGGTGAAGTCAAGTCCCAGGCGGGGCAACCATCAAAGGAGCACCCCTCCTGCGCCGCTTCCAGCTCTACTCCCCGGGTTAACTCCGGAAAGGCATTGGTAAAGGATCGTACCGCCTCTTCCCGCCCAATAAGGTTATCCGCCCCGA
>JAAYCZ010000021.1 GCA_012729495.1 Syntrophomonadaceae bacterium
GTTTCCAGCTCAAGATATCCCGGGGAGCTATTCCCAATTTATGGGCAGCCAACATAGGCAGACGGGATTCATCTTCATCCAGCGATAAGCGTATTTCACGCACTCTTACCTTCATGGTTCCACCTCGCCGCCAATCGGTTCAATATTTACGACCACATGAATCTGTGCCGGTGAAATAATCATTCCTTCCGGCGCCTGCAGCGCTACCACCTGGGTAAAGCGCTCTTTCCTTTCCGATAGATCGATTTCCTGACTGATTATTTCTTCCATGGGGGTCAGGATGTTTTCTTCACCCAGCACGGAAACCACATCTGGGTCTGAGCTGACCTGCCCCATTTTATAACCGTCCGCCACTTTTCCTTTGAATTTTAGTTTCACCGCCAGCTCTTTGGTTACCTTTTTACTTTCTGCCACCGCGTAGACATTTACGGTCGCCGGAACCAGCTCGATACCTCGGTTTATCTTATTGCCTTGTGCGTCCCTGGCTACCAGCGGTGACTGCTGGCTAATAATACCCATTTCTTCGCCCGCATTGATCTGCGCATATACGAAGGCTACCTTGCTGATGGCTTGTGGTTCTCCCCTGACGATGCATTTTTCCGGAGAAATAGTCACATCGCGCAGTTCAACCCCAACTGGCAGGCTCTGGGCCAGCTCATATTTGATTGTAAAGCTCCGCTCAGCCGGGTTTTTCAGTTCAATATCCACTTTGTCCGGTTGCACTGTAGCAAACATCACTCCCTGCAGCGGTTTGACCTTTACTGCTACGCGGTATGATCCCGGCTGCATGCCGGCAAGATCGACATAGGCAACGACGCTGCCGGTGTCTTTCGTACTCCCCCATATTCTTACCGACACGCTTTCCGGTCCGACAACGGTCAGTCCTGCCGGTACATTATAATAATTCAGGTTAGCTTGCTGATAATTTTGACTCGTCGCTGCTCCGCCCTGGTTCACCACGTAAAACCACAGCATTACCGCCATCAGCAGAGATAAAAGTTTCATCCCCAAGCTTTTATTTTTCATCTCCTGCTTTTTATTTTTCATTTAGGCAGCCACCTCCTCCAAAGGCCTGCTTTCTCAGGCTCACTCTGCAGTAATTCCCGGATCAACAATTCCTGCAGGTACTGCGGCTCCAAAGGTCTGAACAGACGGCCGCCGTTGGCCATGGATATTTTGCCGGTTTCTTCAGATATAATAACGGCAATGGCATCAGATTCTTCGGTAATGCCCAGACCGGCCCGATGCCGGGTACCCAGTTCCCCGGGCAGTTCAGAATTCCGGCTCAAGGGCAAAACACAGGACGCTTTGGTTAAACGTCCGTTACTGATAATTACTGCGCCATCATGCAAAGGCGTGTTGGGAACAAAAATATTGATCAGCAGACCGGACGAGACCAGCGCATCCAGGTTGATTCCGTTTTCAGTATATTCAGCGATACCGGTGTCCCTGGTCAAAATAATCAATCCCCCGGTTTTAGTTCTGGACAGGACGGTGACTGCTTGCGTAATTTCGGCAATAATCGTCTGGTAACTTTCAGCATCCTGACGGCCGGCCGAGGATTTGAAGAAACTGCCTTTGCCCAGCTGCTCCAGCAATCGTCTCAGTTCAGGCTGGAAAACGATGGGCAGGGTAATGGCAAAAATAATCCATAATTTATCCAACAGCCAGTTCAACATATGTAAATCCAGTATGCTGACTACGATGGAAAAGAGCAGTAAAATAACAAGGCCTTTAAACAGCTGCACCGCCCGGGTTTCTCTGATCAGGCCAAATATACGATAAATAATATAAGCGACAATAAATATGTCCAAAAGATTGCGGAATATGTTCCAGGGGCTGGCAGATACCCCTGACAATAAACTGAAGTCCAATTCTGTTCCTCCATTATCGATTAGATCACGGCTCGCAAATAATGAAACACGGCCAGGATACCTTCCCGTAATGTAATGATGCCCTTTTGACCGGTCATCACATTTGATACCGCATAAGGATTGCTTTTCTCCAGGCAGACATTGTGCAGCGGATATTCAAAACCACTGATGGTTACCCCCCGCGCCGTATCGGTAAGTGAAAGGATGGAAACCAGCTCGCCCTGCCCGCCCAAAATTTCGAGTTTTTTATTAACCAGATAAACGCATACCTCGGGTGTAAGATGACTGATTTTAATATCCTGTTGGAGCAGAGCCATCCCGCTGTATAGATTGGATAAAGTATGGTCGAGCCTTTTCCCCAGCGAGCCCAGCATAATAATTTCGGCAGCCCCCATTTCAACTGCCAGGTTAAGCACTGCCTGGGTATCGGTTTCGTCCTTGCGGCGGGAAAGCAATTTAAACGGTACACCTAAGTCGGCAAAATGGGCCCTGACTTCCGGCCGGATTGAATCCATATCTCCAACAATGGCCGCCGGATGCCAGCCCAGCTGATAGGCATAATTTGCCCCTCCATCTGCACATAGTATGCTTTCTGCACCGGAAAACTTACCGCTATAAAAATTAATGTCCCCGTATAGACCATTGCCCATTATAATAAATTTCACCGCTGGCTTTCCTTTTCATGGTTCTGATATTTCCATAAGACTATCAATTCAAATTGTAATATGCAATAGCTACCATGTACACCCCGGGGATAGTTGATTTTTTTACCGCCAAAAAACAGTTTTTTTTACTATACCGGATTGTTTTATTAATGGATATTTAAAATTGACAAAAAAAAATACGTTCACTATAATTCTAAATAATTGATTGTAGCAAGGAGGCGAAACATATGGCTTATATCATTACAGATGAATGTATCAGCTGCGGCGTATGTGTGGATGAATGTCCGGTCGAAGCAATCACCGAAGGAGAAGACAAATATGTAATAAATCCTGATCTCTGTACTGATTGCGGTTCCTGTGCAGATGTATGCCCGGTCGAGGCACCTGTGCCGGCTGATGAATAAATGTTGACCTAATCATTTTTAATTAAATTAGGGATAAATAAAAAAACCCCCGCAAGGGTTTTTTTATTTTTGGCATTTTTTATTTAATGCACTTTGCCTGCTAAAACATTGGCAACTGTTTCACTCAGTTCCTTAACCCCGTAAGGTTTGGGAATAATTCCCTTGAATCCCCACTTTTCATAATCAGCCATGATGGGATCATTAGAATAGCCGCTGCTCACGATCACGCAGGCCTGCGGATCCATTTTCAGCAGTTCCTTGATGGCTTCTTGGCCGCCCATCTGGCCCGGAACCGTCAGATCAAGAATAACTGCATCGTATACCTGTCCCTTTTCCATGGCCGCATGATACATTTTTAAGGTACTGCTGCCGTCGGCTGCAGTATCTGTTTCATAACCAATGGAATCCAGTATTTGCGAGACCGCCTCCCGGATCCGTTCATCGTCATCCATGATCAGTATTCTTCCCCGGCCCCGATTCATAACGAATTGAATGTCATCAGATTTAATTTTTTCCATATCAAAGGCGGGCAGGTAGACATTAAAAGTTGTCCCCTGGCCAATCTGGGAATCAACGGTAATATAACCATGATGCCTGCGGATAATGGAGTAGGAAGTAGCCAGTCCCAAACCGCTTCCGGTTGGTTTGGTCGTAAAATAAGGATCGAAAATTTTAGAACGTATCTCCTCCGGTATACCGTCTCCCTTATCGGCAACACTGAAACGCACGTATCTTCCTGCCGGCAGGGTGGTGATTTCTTCCTCACCAATCACCATGTTCTCGGCCGAAATCTTGATTGTCCCCCCCTGGGGCATAGCCTGAATTGCATTGATAAGTAAATTGTTGGCCACCTGATTTAGTTGTCCAATGTCGGCCAGAACCGGCCAGAGCTGCTTCGGTTTATCAATTTCACTGCGTACATTGGAACCGCTTAGGGCAAATTTAACCGAACCGGTAATCAACAGATCAATATTAACCGGTACTTTGATGGGAGCGCCACCGCGGGCAAAGGTTAAAAGCTGCTGGGTCAGCCCTTTAGCTTGGAAAGATGCTTTTTCTGCCTCGCTCAGCAGAGTAATCATTTCCACATCATCCTCATGCATCATTTTTATCAGCGCTAAATTACCGACAATTACGGTAAGCAGATTGTTAAAATCGTGGGCGATACCTCCTGCCAGCACTCCCAGCGAATCTAGTTTGCTGGCTTTTAACAGTTCACCTTCAATCTTTTGTTTATCAGTTATATCTCTTAATGCCCAAACCATGCCCATAAAGTTGCCTTTCCGGTCATTAATAATCGCCCGATTGGATTCCACGCTTCGTTCCTCGCCATTGAGACAAAAGACCATGTTATAGATATTTCTGGCCGCCGGCTTTATGGACATAAGTTCATCATATACCGGCCGGGGGCGGGGGTTGAGATCCAAAACAGCCTGGAAGAAATCTGTCCCCACTGCCTCCTCAGCACTTCTGCCCAGCATTGTTTTAGCCGCCTCATTGACAAGCGCAATTTTTCCATCTTTATTAGTGGCCACTACCCCATCAGCAATGTTTCTTAGTGTTACCGTCAGTCTTTCCGTTTGCCGGGCCAGATCTTCCTCGATCAACCGACGCTCAGTGATATCGCTGGAGGCCATCAAGGCACACAATTCATAGTTAATCATAACCGCCGCCATGGAACAAAGGCCAACCCTGACCTCGCCATGTTTATTCGTATATCTGGTCTCCAAATTCCGAAGCCAGCCTTTGGTCATCAGGATTCTAATCTGCTCCTTGCTCAGTTCAGGTTTCATCTGCATATTTAACTCCTGTGGTGTCCGGCCGATCACTTCTTCCCGGGTATAACCGGAGTAGTTTAGCCAAGCCTCATTTACATCGATATATCTGCCGTCGCTCATGACATTAATACTGATTGGTTCAGGACTGAGACGGAAAGCAAGGGAAAATTTCTCCTCGGAAATACGCAAAGCCTCCTCAATTTTTTTACGTTCTTGGATCTGAATACGCAGGATCTCGTTCATTTTCTCCAGTTCAATCGTTCTTTCTTTAACTCTTTTTTCCATTTCATCATGGGCTTTGCGCAGACTTTCCTGGGTCTGACGATAGACGGTAATATCTTCACCCAGTACCATAATTACATCATTGTTAACTTCCTCATTAATCGGAGCCAGGTGCAGCCGTACCGGATGTTCACTCCCGTCTCGATAAAGCACCGGAATTTCAAAAATTTTATATGTACCGGTGGCCAGAATATTTTCTATTTCCGCACCCAGTTTATCACGATAAAGTTCGGGGAAGAAGTCTTCGATGTGCTTATCCAAAAGCTCCTGCCGGCTATACTGCCAGGTTTGCCAAGCCTTGCGGTTGGCATAGTAAATATGACCGGTGCTATCAAATATGCAGACAAATTCGTTAATATTATCAATTAGCTTATTCAGATAATTTAATTGTTCCTCTAAACTCAGGGAATTTTCAAAAGCCAGATCTTTTTTCTTATAACCCCGCTCCAGGGAAATCGGCCGGAAAGGTCTATCTTTATGATCATACCCAAATAATTTGCCGCCTGGCTTTTGCGGAGCAAATATTTGCCGCGCCAGCAAAGCATAAATGACGATCAATAAAACGGTCAGCAAAGCGATGAAAAGATAGAATAAACCCCCATTGTACTCCCGTGTTTGCGGATGGAAATATAAATAATGAAACATTATGGTTAAGCAGGCTGCCGCTATCCCCAGAGCGATAAGCAGTCGGTAGATTTTGTTGCCAAGTTTCAATTGATTACCTCCATTTAAAGCAAGCCTGGAAATCCATGCTGGCGCAGGGCTTCATAAAGAATAATGGCCGCTGAATTGGAAAGATTTAAAGAACGTCCCATATCTATCATAGGAATTCGGATCAACTGCTGCGGATAACGTTCCAGGATTGAATTGCTGAGGCCACGGGTTTCGCATCCAAACACAATTACATCTTCAGCCTGATAGTTGACCTGGTCATAACTTAATTTGGCCTTGGTGCTGGCCAGATATAAGTTTCTGTGTGCATACGCAGCGGCAAATTCTTCAAAATCTTTCCATACCTGCAACTTTACATGTTCCCAATAATCCAGTCCTGCTCTTTTCATATAACGATCCGCCAAAGAAAATCCCAGCGGCTCGATGAGATGCAGACGCGTTCCAGTCAGAGCGCAAGTGCGGGCAATATTGCCGGTATTCTGAGGTATTTCCGGACTAACCAATACAATCTCCAATGTTCCACTTCCTAACAATTCTAAGGCATAATTTTAAAAATATTTGTCATATTACTAAAATTATACATAAGTTTGTCATTCATAACAATTTTAGAAAGAGGCAATACTATCTCAAATAATTAATAAAGGAGCGATCAATTTGCATAAAAACACCCGGCAATTGCTGCTAATCACTCTCGGCATGCTGCTGGTTGCTGCTCTGCTGGTCTTCACCGGATGTCAGAAACAAGCCGCCAAAAAGCCATCCATCAGTAAAAAGCCTGCCACATTGGCTCCCGAAGTCAGTAAAATAAAGCAGGAACCTACCATAACGCTTTACCGCAGTGCCACCGGTCAAAAGCAGGAATTAAAACTGGAAGAGTATATCAAAGGGGTGGTAGCAGCCGAGATCGGGCCGAAATTCCCGATGGAAGCCATGAAAGCCCAGGCCATCGTAGCCCGCACCATGACCCTGGCGCTGATTAATTATGAAACTGGTACCCGCAGCAAGCATGGAACCGATGCCAGCGATAATCATACTGAGTTTCAGGCCTATGATGAGAAAAAAATCACCGATAGTATTTCCAAAGCAGTTGAGGCGACCCGCGGTGAAATATTAACTTACAACGGCAAATTCGTTTATGCTGAATTTCATTCTGTGTCAAAAAATAAAACCGCCAGTATAGAAGAAAGTTTTCCTAAACTGAAAAACAAGGCCGGCCCATATATTGTTCCGGTGAAAACCAACGGGATGAAATACGCACCCGCCAAATACCGCAACTGGACTGTCAAGATCCCGCGCAGCGAAATCCAAAAAATTTTGGGACCCAAAGCCGGAAATTTGAATGATATAAGGGTCAGTAGAAAAGGCCCCTCCGGCCGGGCTTTAACCATAACCGCCGGCTCTGCCTCCATCGCCGGGGTGGATCTGCGGCAGCGAGTGGGTTTTGATCGCCTTTTTTCAACCTATTTAACCTCCATCAAGGCGCAGGGCAACTATATCGTCTTTAAAGGCAGCGGGTGGGGACACGGCGCGGGTATGGAACAGTGGGGGGCTTTCGCCATGGCCAAGGAAGGAAAAAAAGCCCGTCAGATTGTGGAACATTATTATCCCACTGCAGTCTGGACCAAACTTTATAAATGATAATGCTTTGGAATCTATTGATGCGCTCTTTTAGGTCATATTTAAAATAAATAACACGGCCCGGCATGCAGATAGCAAATTATTGGGGCTCTTCATGGGAAGCGGCCAGGTAAATGCCGGTCAGAATAAGCAGACCGCCGATGATTTGATATGCAGATAGGATTTCGCCAAACAATATCCAGGCTAATATACTGGCTCCCACTGATTCCCCCAGAATCGATACTGAGACAATGGGAGCCTTTACATACTTCAAGGCCCAGTTCAATATCCCATGCCCGGCGATACCGGGCCCCAGTGCCAGCAGGAAAAACAAGGCCCATTCGCGGGCAGGGTAGTGGCTTAAATTCAGACCCATCGCCAGAGAAGCCGCCAGTAAAACTATGGCTGCCGCCAGGGAAACAAGGGCGGTATACGTCCAGATCTCTACCCGGGCTCTGACTTTCCGGCCGATAATAAAATAGACCGCCACAAAAAGACCGCTCGCTAACGCCAGCATATCCCCCCATATTTTCCCGTGTGCCAGGTCACCGGTACCGATGCAAAAACTCCCCGCCAAGGCAATGAAAATGCCCCCGGCAATCCAGTAATTAAGTTTTTCATGCAGGATAAAAATTGAAAATAGTAATACGAAGATGACTTGAAGATTGGTAAACAAAACCGAACTGGACACGCTGGTATAATTAAGCGAAGTGATCCAAAAGGAAAAATGCAGGGCCAGAAATATACCAGCAACGATGATTAACTGATAATCCTTTTTACTCAGCTGCTGACATTCATTGAGGCTCCGGCGCCCACCCAACCATAAAGCCAGGATAAAGGTAAAAAGTACCCGATAAAAGCCGATGACCATCGGTGCAGCTGAGGAATAACGAATGATGATGGCCGAGGTGGCCATACAGAGAACGGAAAAAGTGAGCAGAAAGTATAATCGCGCAGTTTTCACGCCCCTGCACCCAGGTAGGATTGTATGACCGCATCATCATTTTTAATTTCCTCCGGGGTTCCCTGGGCTATTTTACGGCCGTAATCCAACACCGCAATACGTTCGCAGATATTCATCACGACGTTCATGTCATGCTCCACCAGGATGATGCTTAATTGTCGCTGCTCCCGGATTTTTCTAATCAAAAGCATCAGTTCTTCCTTTTCGGTGGAGTTCATGCCCGCGGCCGGCTCATCCAGCAGCAGCAGTTTGGGATCCAGCGCCAGTGCCCGTGCAATTTCCAGACGGCGTTGTTCACCATAGGCCAGGTTGTCGGCATATTCATACCGTTTATCAGCAAGATCAACGAGTTCCAGCAGCTGCAGCGCATTGGCCAGAGTTTTTCTTTCCTCCCGGCGTGAAGACGGCAGACCTAACATCCCGGCCATGAAACCGCTGTGGCTGACGCCGTAGCTGCCGACCCGCACATTATCCAGCACCGAAAGCTTGTTAAACAGCCTTATATTTTGAAAAGTACGGGCAATGCCCAACCGGGCAATTTCATAGGCAGGCAGGTCGTTCAGACGCTGACCGTTAAAAATAAGGTTGCCCTCGGTGGGTACATAAATGCCGGTAATGATATTAAAAAGTGTCGTCTTGCCGGCGCCATTCGGTCCAATAATGCCGAATATTTCTTTTTCTTCAATGCTCAGATAGACGGAATCCAGCGCCCGTAAACCGCCAAACTCCTGACTGATGCACTCCAGGGTCAGGACTGACATGATTTCACCTCTTTGCGGGAAAAACGTTTTTTGATGTCATAGATGCGGACATCACCCAGTAATCCGTTGGGTCTGAATATCATTAGGATGACCAACAGGGCGCCATAGAACAGCAGGCGATAGTCCTGTACGATACGCAGCATTTCCGGTGCTATGGTCAATATTACAGTTCCTAAAATAGTACCCGGTATGCTGCCCATGCCCCCCAAAACAACCATATTCAATAGCTCAATCGACTTCATAAAGCCAAAGTTGCCCGGCTCGATAAAGTACATATAATGAGCGAAAAGCCCCCCGCCCAGACCGCCCAGAAAAGCACCGGCGGTAAAGGCCAGAACTTTCAGTTGGGTGGTGTTGACACCACTGGCCTCAGCTGCGATCTCATTTTCGCGGATGGCATACATGGCTCGGCCGGTACGTGAATTAAGCAGTTTATAATTCAAGTAGACAACGATAATAACCAAAACCCATACCAAAGTGAAGGTGGTTTCCTGTGGGATTCCGGAAAATCCCACGGCTTTTCCGCCGGGTTCGAAATTAAGGAAAAACACGCGTACAATTTCGGCAAAACCTATGGTCACCATGGCCAGATAGTCCCCTTCCAGGCGCAAGGTAGGCAGTCCCAGCAAAAAGCCGAATAATGCCGCCAAGCATGCTCCGCCCAGCAGCGCCAGGAAAAAAGGCAGGGCAAAATGGACGGTTAAAATGGCCGAAGTATAAGCCCCCAAGCTCATAAAACCGGCATGTCCCATTGATAACTGCCCGGTCACCCCGGTAGTCAGGTTCAGTCCCAGGGCCAGAATAATATTAATGCCAATTAAAATTAGAATACGAAAGTAATAGGCGTCTATATATTGTGAAATAATTGCATCCATTCAGCTCACCTACACCTTTTTTGATATCTTTTTACCCATCAGACCCTGGGGACGAACGATTAAAACCAGGATCAGGATGGCGAAGGCGATAGCATCCTTGTAGGAAGAGGAAAGGTAAGCTACCCCCATAATTTCCAATACCCCCAGGGTCAGGCCGCCGACCATGGCTCCCGGTACCGATCCGATTCCGCCCAGTACGGCAGCGGCGAAAGCCTTCAGACCGGCCATGGTACCCATATAAGGCCAGACCGCATTATAATAAATCCCCACCATAACCCCTCCGGCAGCGGCCAACGCTGAACCGATGGCAAAGGTGTAGGATATGACGCGATTGACATTGATTCCCATTAAAGAAGAAGCATCTATATCCTGGGAGCAGGCCCGCATGGCTTTGCCAATACGGGTTTTTTGAATCATCAACTGCAGGCCCACCATGAGAAATGCTGATACCAGCAGAATGATGATCTGCAGGGAGGAAACTTCCACCGAACCCAGATGAAATGTTTTCTCGTTCATAACCTGCGGATAGCGGGTGGTGTTGGTTCCACGCAGCAAGGCCATAAGCGTGGAAAGAAAAATCGATACTCCGATGGCACTGATCAGTGCTGACAGGCGGGTAGATTTTCCCCGCAGGGGGCGATAGGCGATCCGTTCCACCAGTACACCCAACAACATACAAAAAGCCATAGCGCCAAGCAAGGCCCAAAAAATATTTACCCCGAAGGCCGCCACCAGGAACAAGCCCGCAAAAGCCCCGAACATGTAAATCTCTCCATGAGCAAAATTTATCAGCTGTACAATTCCGTAAACCATCGTATAGCCCAGCGCAATCAATGCATAGGTGCTGCCCAGGGTCAGACCATTGATTAACTGTTCAAAGAACATAAGTTTCCTCCCGGCAAGTCTAGTTGATTGATTATTATATATACTGCGACACCCAAACATAAATATTATATCATCTATTGCGGCTGCGCAAACGATAAACTGAAAATACAGTTTGCTGTCTTTTAAAAAATGCAGCGGTAAAGAAGTGCGAGAGCACTGAAAAAGTACATGCTTAGTCATCCTGAGGAGCCAAAGGTGACGAAGCGACGCTGCCGCTCAGCATGACACATTTAAGAGACTTTTCCAGCAGCCTCGGAAGTGCTCCTTTATGGGCATAATATACAGGTCTTTAGCTCCTCACAACCGGTCTGGCTCAATATAGCCGACGGAAAAACATCTTAGCTCAAAGAAACCGGAACTCAAGCTCCGGGGAACTCGAGATCCGGCTTTCACAATCCATATATGCTCAGTATAAACGTGACAACTAAATATTGACTGGGATTTTGTCTTCCAATGCAAATTTGCCGTTTTTGATGGTTAAAAGGCAGACCGGGCTCTTGACTGGTTCACGATCCGGGCGGATGGTAGTTTTGCCAGATACCCCGGGATAATCCTTTAATTGCGCCAGTTTGTCCTTGAAAACAGTAGGATCTGCACTCTGCGCTTCTTCCATGGCTTTGGCCAGGATCATGACGGCATCATAGTATTGAGCTGAGAACATGTCCGGATCTTCATTGTATTTGGCCTGATAGGCTTTAATGAATTTATCAGTTTCGGGACTGGGCTGATCACTGGAGAAACCGCAATACAAAATAACTTTTTCTTCTACTGCAGATTGTCCCAGTTTGGCCAGATCCTGTCCATACAGACCGTCGCCGCCGATTAATTTAATATCGAGGCCTTTCTTCTTCACTTCATTCATAATTAAAGCAGCTTCCGTATAGTAACCGGTGAAAACCAACACATCGGCTTTAGCATTTTTCAGTTTGGTTACCTGAGCGGTAAAATCGGTTTCACCATCGTTAACGCTGTCTTCCAGTACTATTTTTCCGCCTTTGGCCAATATCGCTTCTTTAAATACCGGGGTCAGAGCAGTACTGTAACCATTGTTCAGGGAAGTAATAATCGCAATATTCTTCCAGCCCTGTTTGTTGATCATCCAATCCACCACGGCCGGAGCGGCAAATTTATCCAGCAGCGTATTTCTGAATACATAATCTCCAATTTCCACCACACCTGCTCCGGTGGCACCGGCTGAGAAAATAACCACTTTATTTTTCTGGGCAATATCTGCCGCTACCTTAGTCAGACCGGTACAGGGATCGCCTACCATGGCGGCAACCTTGTCCTGGGTTATATATTTGGTGGCAATATTGGCGATCTCACTGCTCTCGCCTTTGTTGTCTTCATAAATACCTTCCAGTTGTTTGCCCAGTACGCCTCCCTGAGCATTTATTTCATCAATTGCCATCTTCATGCCTTTTTCCCCAGGCAGTCCGTAATTGGCCACGGAACCGGTTTTGGCGCCTAAAAATCCCAGCTTGATGGTATCCTGATCAGAAGCTTTTCCATTCCCCTTGCTTCCTCCACAGCCGGCCAATAATGTGGTAAGCATCATAAAACATAACAGCAGCGCAACATTTTTTCTAAAATTAATTTTCAAAATCAATGCCCCTCCTTACACAAAATTTTAAAATATTACATTGTCAATAAATTTATACTGACAATCGATTAAGATTCCCCTCCTCCCCCGGTCAGAAAAAGTCCAATAAACATATTATTCATTAAACTTTTAAAAAATCCTGCCTTTATAAACAAAATTGTATAATTATTCGAAAAAACGGGTCAGGTATCCAATGAATAGATCAGATTGTATCTTTTTTCTCCTTCCGGACAGGTGATGGCCAGCAAACGGCCTGGTTTTTCTTCAAATCTACGGATTACCCGGAACGGATCATTAGTGGCAACGTTAATAATAAACATTTAGGTCTCCTTTCATGACACAAATAATCCCAGCGGAATATCGCTGTAATCGTCGGCCTGCAGAAAAGATTCCACCATTTGGGTATGGCGATATTGCTCCAGCAGCTGCAAAAAAAGCAAATCAAAACTGCTCCGGGATGCATCCCCGGTCTGTGGCAAAAGTCCCTGCTGTTCAGCAAATACCTGCGTTGCTGCCGCCCCGGCCCAGCTTATCTTATAGATCAGTTCTTCCGTTTGACCCTGCAGCGGGGTACAGATATAAAAGCGGCAAATGAGAGAGCGCAGCGCATAGATGCTGCAGATTCGTTCCTGCAAAAAAATACAGGGATCAGGACTCAACCTCAGCAAACCGGCGGCAAGTTTTTCTTTTTGAAAATATTGCCGGATGAAATCCTGGTAGTCAAGATCAAGCCGGGCTGCTATTTTTTTAAATGCTATCAGATCCGGGATCACATAAGCACTATTGCAGCAATTGACCTGACAGGCCTTGCAGGCATCGTGATAAGCAGCGGCATATTCTTTATGAATCAGGGTATCATCACACAGCGGCTGCCACGCATCGAGCAAGTCCTGCAGGCTGGCTGAATCATCCTCAACCTTGATTCCCAGCAATATTTTGCCGTTATCCTCTTTTTGACCGATAGAAACTTTACTCATTCCCAGATTACATCCTCTTTAATGACCCGGGCCGGATTGCCGCCCACCAGCGTGTAGGGGGGTACGTCTTTGGTAACGACGGCATTGTTGGCCACGATTGCCCCCTCCCCGATCGTTACGCCCTTTAATATGACCGCCCGGCATCCTATCCAGACATGATCTTTAAGCAGGATGGGAGCAATTTTGGTGGTCGGTACCTCACCTTTTAACCCGAACGGATGGGAAGAAGTATCCATAAACAAAACGTGCCAGGATATGGCACAATTTTTGCCGATGTTGATTTCTTTTACCGCCAGGAGATTGCTGAAGTCAGCTATATAGGTATTATCACCAATATAAATACGCGCGTTGTCGCCCATGGAAATACGCACATACCTCTCCAGCAGCACGTTGTTGCCGACATGAATTTGGGCGCCTTTACCGAGATAAAACTCCTTGGGATTGCGGGCCCGGAAATTCTCGCCACAGGAGGCCAGCTTTTTTTTCACCAGATAGGTATTGTATTTATCCTGAAGTTCTTTCCATCTCTGCACTGTTTCCAGCTCCCCGACTCTATCTTTGCAATTTGCGGTAAATTTCTTCCAGTATCTCACCGGTGCTGCCAACACTTACATCCAGTTTATAGCGGGCAGCATAGTCCAATTGGGTCGGGCCTTTGTTGATGATTACCAGATCCTTGGCCAGGGTACAAAATTCATTGACAAAACCGGCTAGCGGATAAACCGTCAAAGAAGAACCGATTACGATCAGCAGGCGGGCGTCAAGGATAAGCTGACGGGCGCCGATGTAATTGTTTATGTTTTCTCCGAACAGGACTACATTCGGTTTGATGACTGCGCCGCAAGTACTGCAATGAGGTACTGTTTCAGTATTGTCCGCAAAATATTCATGATCATATATTTTTTGGCAGCGGGAGTTCATGCAAATAAACTCCTCGGCATTGCCATGCACCGCAATGACATTGCGGCTACCGGCCTGCTGATGCAGATTATCAATATTTTGTGTTACAACCCCTTTTATCATTCCCTGTTCTTCGAGGCGGGCCAGGATTTTATGCGCCTGGCTGGGCTCCACCTCAGGAAACTTGAAATACTGACGATAGAAACTGTAGAACTGGTCAGGATGAGCTTTAAAAAAGTCAATATTGATGATACGCATAACCCGGTCCTCGCCTAATTGCCGGTAGATACCCTTATCGCCCCGAAAGTCGGGAATACCTGCTTCGGTGCTGATTCCCGCCCCGGTTACAACCACCGTGTTTTGGGTAAGTCTCATCAGATTGGCTATCTGCTCGATCATGTCCGCCATTTTATCCCTCCCCATTCAGCTCCTTGACGCCCTGCCGAGCCAGTTGGTCACAACGCTCGTTCCACTCATTGCCGGCATGGCCTTTGACTTTTTCCAGCCGCACCCGGTTTTTACCGGTCAGATAAACCAGTTCCCGCCATAGATCCTGATTGGCCACCGCTTCCTTTTTACTGTTGCGCCAACCGTTTTTCTGCCAGTTTTCTATCCAATTCTGCTTAAAGGCATTGACTACGTAAGCGCTGTCAGAATAAACGATAACATCCCAGCCGCTTACTTTCAGTGCTTTTAAAGCTTCAATTACCGCCTTTATTTCCATGCGCTGATTGGTGGTGTCAGGCTCACCACCATAGATTTCCTTGACCCGGTCACCATGCAAAAGCACTGCTCCCCATCCACCCGGGCCGGGATTGCCTGAACAGGCTCCGTCTGTATAAATACTTATTTGCTTCACGTTTTCTCCCTTATTTGTGAAATCTTCCGAACTTTTATAACACTGTGAGTAAACCGATCCTGCCCACAGGATATCCAAAGCTCTAATAAATCTTCGCCAACTCTTCCTTAACATCCTTCCTGAGCAAATATTTTTATCTTCTTTAGAATTATCATCCCGGAAAACAGCAATGATAATAAACGCTAAATGCGCATTTTTAAACCTATAAAACATCCCCGGGCAGTGATTAAGTTACGTTTAGATAAAGTTTAATTTTTCGCTTTTTCAAAACGAATACTTGATTTAGGCTTCCTGGATTTTTTTATCCGTGCTTTCCGACTGAGCCACATAGCCACCAATATCGCCATCCAACAGGGCCTGATTATCTTTTTGCCGCTCTTGGTTTATACTTCTGGCCCGGTCTTTCAGCTGGCTGTTATCGGTGGTATAAAAACCTGAGCCTTTAAAAACAATCCCCACATTTTTGCTGATCAATCTTTCCACTTTTCCGCCGCACTCAGGGCAAGTGGTCAGTGCTGCTTCGCTTATCTTCTGCACTTTTTCAAATTTACCGCAATTTTCACATCTATAATCGTATATAGGCATGAATCTTCACCTCTTCTGAAAGATAATAACACATTATTATTTATATTTTTCAACTGGATTTGTCAAGCTAATTCATTGGGCTTATTCAAGATACAAGGCAGGCATCGCTTATAAAAGACCGCTGCTGACACTATAATAGACAACGATTGACATGAAACCGTTCCAAACACCATGAGCGAGGGTTGAAGCCCAAATACTATCGGTTTTTTCATATATATAACATAATCCTGCACCGCCTATGGCCAGGGGAATGGTTCGCCACAGATCAAAGTGAACCAGGCCAAAAAGCAGTCCGGCCGAAAGTGCCCCCCAAAACGGACCAAGATGTTGCCTAAAAACCGGATAGATCATACCTCGATAATAAAGTTCCTCGGAAAAAGGAGCCAGGATTGCCCCCGCCGCAAATACCGGCAAAAATACCCTCCACCCATGAGCTGAGCGCAGCACCTCTTCAAAATACTGCGGTGGAATTTCAGGCTGGAACTGCTTGATAATAAATCCCAACACAACAACTGTCACGATCAATACGATGCCGCCTAATAAACCATATTTAAATAATTTTTTCAGGGTGACTGCTTTTAAACCCAGATCAGACCAGCTTGCGCCAGTGGTAACTATGGCAAAAAACCAAACCAGCAAAACGGTAACTATAAATTGAATGAAAAAAACCACTAGAAAATACCCGGCTTCCCCCATGCCCAGGCCGGCACTTAATTCGACCAGATTAGGGCTGAACCAGGAAACTAAAAAACCAACCACGGTTATAACCAGATAGACCAGAATAATTTCCATCCAACCCCAACGGGGTTTATCCTCCAAATTTTTACCTCCTTTGCCTTAGGTTTTTATAAAACATGTTGCCGCAGCATCAAACTTGGCGGCCAGTAAAAACTGCTTATAAAATGGCTTTCCCGGGCATAATATTAATAAAAGGCAGCTGGTTTGCGCCTTTTTACGGGAAAGGATGGTGTAAATGGTTCCCCTAATTTTTATTATTATTGTAGTTACAGCCTTAAGCCTGTTGATTTACTGGGTAGTGGCAAGTAACAATACCACCGAACATATTAAACCTAAAACCGACCGCTTTCATTATGAACTTGCCCCAGAACTGTCGACCTATGGAGAAAGTGAATTATATGTCCCGCAAAATACAATAAAATTTAGCGGCAATGATGCTAAAAATATGCTGGCCTACTGGAATCTAAGCCAGACAAAGTTTGAACAGGAGTCCCGGCACAATAAAATCATGCCCGATACGGAACGGATTGTGCTGCGCCTTTATGAAGTCAACGAATGGCGCACCTATTATGATATCAAGGTGAAAAGCCTGTCAGGCAGATGCCGTTTTGAGCTGCGGCCGGGTAATTATTATTACCTGGAATTGGGCATCAGCAGCCGGGATAAATTTATCTCCCTCCTGACTTCCAACCCAATTAAATTTCCTCACCCGGCAACGTCCTGATTAAAATTATAATTACAAGCTATTCACCTGGAAGAAAGCCAGGGTGATGAGCAACAGCAGACTATAGCTAAAGAGGGTCAGGGCACTCATTCGTTCCAGACGCCAGTTGAAAAGCTTGGCTACCGGCTTGCGGCCGGCAAAAAATTGTCTGAAACTTAGCCCCAGCCACAAAAGATGGTATGATTCCAAAGCGATAACTGTAATCGTAAAGTAGTGCATGAAAGGATTACTGACCGTAAGCCAGGCCATTCCCAGATAACTTACTTCAATCAGCAGAGAAACCCAATACATCAGCCACATCCTGCCTTTGGAAGCAGGACCTGTTTGCACCATCCACTGGGCTAACGATTTAAGTATCTCGAGTTCAAATGACTGAGGTTTTCCTTTTATAATACGAATAAAATACCAGGCGTAAAGTAAAAATAGTACAGCGGCAGCTATACCCAGTACCAAAGTCATAAATTACAACCCTTTCGGTGCTTCTAAAGAATAAGCTCCGTCCTTTCCAGACTTTGTATGGCTTTTTCAATTTCCCCCATGATAAAAGCGCGATCCTCCGGCCGATGCACATAATCAAGCTTGTCTACCTTTATAGTCAGCAGCCGGGCAATATTGAAATCCTTATAATTATCTTCATAGAACTGATTAAGCAGATTCCAGTATTCCCGCTCCACTTCGATCTCGTCCGGGCGTCCGCGTTTATGGATGCGGCGAATGGCCTCATCGGTATCGACTTTCAAATAAATCAGCAGACGGGGCGGATTAACATGTTCCAGCAGCGTATTCAAAAGATTATTATACACTGCATATTCTTCCGGAATCAGATAACCCTGTTGCAGATACATACGAGCAAATATCCGGTCTGAATAAATGGAACGATCCATCACCGCATGACCGACTTTCATGGCCTGTTGATATTGTTTGAAACGGTTGGTAAGAAAATTCGTCTGCATGGGAAAAGCCCATTTCTCCCGATCATAAAAAAATTTATGCAAAAGCCGGTTTTCGTCTTCAAACATTTCACTGAAAGGCTTTAGATTCAATTCCTCGCATATAATCTTAACCAAGCTTGATTTGCCTACTCCGGTCACGCCATCAACGACGATTTCCACTCTATTTCCGCTATGCAAATTAACTCCCCTTCCCCCTTGCGCAAAATACATAGTAATTATGATTTCAAAACTAATTATACTACTACCGCAAGCAGATTTAAAAGTCCGGGGACAGATGACCTCAACTAAGCTTCACTTTCCAAAATCTGACCGGTGTTGCGTACTTTGGTACGCAGCCGCACTTTGCCGCCCCATAAACGGGCAATATAATGAAGGGTTTCATGGGCATATTTGATCTGTAGTTCCTT
This sequence comes from Syntrophomonadaceae bacterium, assembly GCA_012729495.1. Taxonomy (GTDB): domain Bacteria; phylum Bacillota; class Syntrophomonadia; order Syntrophomonadales; family Syntrophomonadaceae; genus Syntrophomonas_B. Next base: position 18,524 of record JAAYCZ010000021.1, read on the forward strand.
GCCTTCCCATTCATGTTCCAGATATAAAATCCGTTCCTCCTTTTTCACTTCCATGACCTTTACGTTGGGAACCATACCCATGCCCACCTGTCCGGCCAGGGTATTCCTGATTTGTTTCCAGCCTTCCTCGTCGGCAACTTCGGTAATAACATAATCACGGGGGCCTTTTTTATTGTAGGCAAACAGATTTAATTCATCGCACAGCTCCCCGGTCAGATATCGGCGAATAAAAGAGCTATCCCGCTCCTGTTCCCGAACTTTAAAAATAAAGTCCGGCTCCTGGGGATGACGCCTTTCCAAATCCGAAAAAATTACAAAGCCCAGGTGATAGGGATTGATCCCTCCTTCATGAGGGCGCAAAACCTGATTGTGCCGGATGATGAATTCCAGATAAAGCGGCTGGGGCAGATCCAGTTGATTAAGCAGACGATAATGCCAGAAGCTGGCCCATCCTTCATTCATAATTTTCGTCTCGATCTGGGGCAGAAAATAAGCGCTTTCCTCTCTGATCATCTGCAAAATGTCCTTTTCCCATTCACTTAAAGGAGCATAGCGAATAAGAAAATAAAGGATATCATCCTCCGGCTCCAACGGTATGCGCTGCAAATCGGGTAATTTATGCGGACTGCTTTTTTCCAGCAAGGGATGGGCTGGAGGGGAAGGCAGAGCTTGTTGCAGCAAGCGTTCCTGCTGGCTTTTTTCATCCTCGTGTTTTTGTCCCACCTGACGGCAGCATTGCAAACGCAAGGCATGGGCAGCGTCCAGCACTCTTTCCACCCGGTTATAACCAATACTGGGATCACTGATATAGGAACGGATTCTGCGGGCATGGGATTTAAACATTTCCAGCACCAGCTCCGCCCGGGTACCATCCCTGAACAAGCGGTTGTTGCGAAAAAAATCGTTGTGCCCATATACATGAGCCATGGTTAAAATCTGCAAAAGCAAGGTGTTGTCTTTCATCAAATAGGCCAGACAGGGATTTGAATTGATTACCATCTCATACGGCAACCCGCTCAGGTTATAGCGGTAGTAAGTTTTTTTTCTTTCATAAGCTTTACCGAAACTCCAGTGGGGATAGCGAGCGGGCATACCCATATAGGCCTCATAGTTAAGCATTTCTTCATAATCACAGATTTCGAATTCCTGCGGGTAGGGATTGAGTCCGCTTTTTTCAACCAATGCCTCGATTTTTTTATTCCATTCCCGCAGCTCCTGCATACTGAAATTACTGCTCAATCCTTCACTCCCCTTCCTCTATATTCATAAAGCGTTTAAAGGCAGGCCAGATATGATCCTTGCCGGCCATCTTAACAGCCAGAAAATTTTTCTCCAAAATTTCCTGGGACAACAAATCAGCCATACTTTCACTGCTGCCCCAGTTGGAAACAATCTCCCCGTAGCCAAATAAATTACATAGCCTGCATAATTCACAGGCTTTGGCGATCGCCTTATCATTGTCTTCCGGCCAGTTGTCACCGTCACTGCAGTGGAAAGCATAAATATTCCAAACTGCCGGACTGTAGCGCTGGTAAATTATTTCAACCGCCTTTTCATAACCGCTGCTAATCATGGTTCCGCCGGACTCGGCACGATGGAAGAAATCATCTTCATTCACTTCCAGGGCAGTAGTAGTATGATTTATAAATACCAGTTCCACATTTACATAACGGTAACGAACAAATTGGTAAAGCAAAAAGAAAAAACTGCGGGCCAGAAATTTTTTACTCATATACATCGACCCGGAATTGTCCATAATGCAGATTACCACCGCATTGGACTCCGGTTTGGTCTGTTCTTTGAGACGCTGATAACGCAGATCATGTTCACTAAACGGGAAACGTTGCCCGGGTTGGAGTACGTCATTTTCATTTTCATCCCCATCCAGGCGCTGGGCTGATTTCATTCTTTTAATCCGTTCGATCATGGAGCGCTTTTTGGACAGCCGCGGCGGAATTCCTTTGCGCTGAATCCCCCAGCGTTTGCTGGTGGTCTCGGTTTGTAAAAGCGAAAATTTCTTTTTTTCCATAAAAGGCAGGCGCAGATCCTCAAACAGATAATCGGCCAGTTCTTCCAGCGTAATTTCGGTTTCGTAGATCTCCTCGCCTTCTGTGCTGCCGGCACCGTCTCCATTGCCGGGCATCGGCCTTTGCGTTTCGCTGATTCTCTGCCCGCGCTTTTCATCGCCTTTGCCGCCGGCCACCCCGGGATGGTTGTCTCCATATACAAACTGGTATTCTTTTAACCCCCGGATGGGGATTTTAAAGGTTTTCCCCTTGCTCTGGCCGATAATGCTTTCCTCGGCAATGATATTGCCCAGGTTGCGTTTGATATGTTCTTCCACCAACTGCCGGTGACGACGGCGGTCTTCGGCACTGCGATCCCGTCCTCCCCGCTCCTGTTCGCGAAAAATTGCCATGACCTCACCTTAATCCTTCCACAGGTTGTTGGCAGCATATTTCAAAATTACGTTGCAGCAATGCTCACAGTAACCGTTGTTTCTCATCGCTTCCACCATGGCATCATACTTCTGCTTCTGTTCCTGATCACGTACCCGGGCCTGGGTAACCACCCGCGACAGCTCACGTACTGAATTGATCAGCTTCTTTTCAATGGCCTCCTTAAGCGGTTCATAACTGCCAAATTCTATTTTCACCTGATTGCGCAGGAGCGAAAACATGTAGGCCGTGACATCATTGCGGAAACCTTTGGCGGCCGTACCGCTGATACCCAGCTGGCTCTCGATCGATTCCAGAAATTTTTCGTCGACATCCAGCTCTTCCCCGGTATTTTTATCCTTGAGCCGGGTTTTGTTGACATAGGCTTCGGCGTGGTCAAGATAATTATTGAAAAGTGTTTCCGCCTGTTCCTGATAGCCATGAATGAAAGCCCGGGTTACTTCTTTTTCCAAAATACGATGATACTCCTGTTTCAGCGTTTCCTGCAGCAAAGCCAGCAGTTTTTTCTTGTCTTCATCGCTGATATCAGTGGCCCGCACCGCCTTGACGAGTGATTCCAGCACCAAAATCGGATTGATGCAGTCACACTCAGATTCAGACAGGGCATTGTCGATGGCTTTCATAATAAAACGGGTTGAAATCCCGGTTAACCCTTCCTTGCCGGCCTCGTCCCGCAATTCCTGAATGTCCACCCGCTGGCTGGAATCCTTGACCACGATCTCCTCTCCATTGTAAATTCGCATTTTGGTTATGCTGTCAACCTTGTTGGAAGGAGCAAGACGGCTCATGATGGCAAACATGGAGGCGATCTCCAGCGTATGCGGGGCAATGTGGGCTTTGAATTTGCTCATTTTTAATATCTTTTGATAGATCTTTACTTCCTGGTCCAATTCCAGACAATAAGGAACTTCAATCTTGACGATACGATCCAGAATCGCCTCATTGGTATGATCGGATTTAAATTTGTTCCATTCAGCCTCATTGGAATGGGCCAGGATAATCCCGTCAAAATAAATCATCGGGCCTTTACCGGGAGAAGGAATCGACTTCTCCTGAGTGGCGGTAATAATCGTATGCAGATACTCAACGTCGTTCTTAAAGATTTCTATAAACTCTACGAGTCCCCGATTACCGGCATTAAAAGCGCCATTCAGGGACAGAACCCGGGGATCGTCTTCCGGATAAAGATCCATTTTGGATATGTCCACCGAACCCACCAATACGGAAGCATCCTGATTATTGGGGTCAACCGGCGGAACGACGGCAATACCTTTGCGGCCGCGGATGGAAAAACCCACCGTCCTAACGGGAAATCGTTCGTATTCCCCGTTATATTCATTGAGCAAACGGTAACGGCAAACCGGGCATAAATCACCTTCTATCCTTACTCCCAGCAGTTCTTCAAAATCCGGCCGTAAATTTTTGGGAACCAGATGCAGGGGTTCTTCCCGCATGGGACAATCTTTCAGGGCATAAATCGTAGGGCTTTGTTCCAGCGCCCGCTTGAGGGCTTCCATAATAGAAGATTTTCCTGACCCTACCGGTCCGACCAGATACAGGACCTGCCGGGATTCTTCCCCTCGCATGGTAGCGGAATGAAAATAGCGTACGATTTCCATGATTACCTTGTCGATACCAAAAAAGTCCTGGTCAAAAAATTTGTAACGCTTGATAATATCATTGCCATAAATACGGCGCAAGCGGGGGTGGTCTTCGGTTTTTATTGTATCCACGCCGGCGGCGGCGATAATTTCAAACATTCTTTCATGGGCCAGCATTGTTGTCTGCGGTTTTTCTTTAACCATCTCCAGGTAATCAAGGAGGGTTCCCTCCCAGTCCCCATGCCTTTTCTCCTGTCGATCTTTTTGTATAAGCAAATGGAAGTGGCTGTTCATTTTATATCCCTCCTTAATGAATACCAGCAACACCAGATTTAAATATAATGGATAATATTATATATATGCGGCTGTCCGGAATTTTTGTGCATTGGTTGGATTTTATTATTGCCCATAAAAAAACCGGTGGATTTAACCACCGGCTCAGCCGAGCGTCAAAAAAGGCGAATAGCTGCGTTATATAAAGAAAACCGGGATTGTGACAAGTCATAGGCGCAGTCAGTTTGCACTTATGCTGTAAAGTGCAAAAATCCCGTTTCAATCGACGTACTATATGTACGCTTCAATCACGGGATTTTTGCAAGCCTTGCTCTTTACGTTTTTTGCTGGCTCTGATGATGTTAAAAAATTAATACTTCAAGACCGTTCAATCTATGTACTAGGTATGGGAACAATTCCCAGCGGGTATGTTCCCATACCTTACGCCTCCTCAATCACTGACTTTCCTATTACCTTGCAAACATTTTTGCCCGGTTTGGTTTTATATTTACTTATTTGACAGGCTGAGTGGGGGTAAGCGGTTTGGCCGCCAATATTTCTTCTACTTCTTTATATCCGGTCGGAAATGCATAATTATAACGGGCCGGAAGGGCAAAAACATATTTGGAATTGCGGGCAAGTTCACTTGGCCCTATAGGAGCAGCACCAATATGAAATTTTTCCTGCTGCAAATCTTGCCATTGGGCCAGGGTAAAAATCATAATGGGTATATCTTGGCGAGGTTTCTCTTTGGTCCACTGCGGATGACGGATGGAAATCATCGGGCCGGTGGTGGTAATTTTCTCGGATCCGATTCCCAATCCTTCCCATTTTTCATTAACGATCGAATAACCCTGCCAGGTCTTTGGCAGCGTGAAGGTAAATCCATATTGGCCATTCTTGTAAATTATTCCTTCCAGAACATAGTCACCCAGTTTTACTGCATCAATCCGCCAGCCCGGGGTAAACTTTTTCACCGTACAGGTTATAGACCGCCGGGCAGCTGCCTTGTCGCTGCCAACCTCGGTGCTGGTTATCGCAATAACTTCTCCCTTGACCCCATAGGTATCATTAGAATTTTTTTGCACAGAGCTTATTTCAATCCGATCCGGCCAAGGACTTGAACTTACTCTTCCCGGAGCATTAACAGGATCATTTTGCCATTTGGCCAGAAGCTCAGGGGATACCAAATCCCCGTAGTTTTTTTGCAAGCTCTCCTTCACTATACTTTCGGGGGCCATCAACGATACCGTTTTCATCTTTTGGCCAAAATCAGTCACTACTTTCCTGACCGCTTGTTGGTCAGCAGCGGCATTTGGCGTAGGCGTTGTCTGGTCTTTTTTCTTCTGCGCACAGCCAAATAAAGATATACTCAACAACAATACCAGTACAGCTACAAGTATTTTTTTCATAAACGATGCACCTCTTTTTTATTTTGCTGTATATACGTTTATCTTATGGAAATCCTTGCGCAATTTATATCAATTATTCCCATACAGAAAGGAAAGATGTCATGGCAAACATTGCGCTAATTCATTTTACTAACTGCGGTTTCCAAATCACTTGTTCTTAAAACGTAGGGTGCTACTTGCTCATGATGAAAATATTAGAATTTTTCTATGTTTTAGGATTTTGGAATTCTAACCAACTTAAATTCCGTTATAGTTATCCCACCGCCAGCGCAGGAACTCCCTGCTTGTTAAATCTGGTAGATATATTTTCGGTGGAATGGTTGCGCCATAGTCCATTCTTGCGCGGGTTGAAAGTTGAACCTCTCCAGTATCGGATATGCGCAAATGTCCCGCATCAAATAGTAGATGAATGTCCATACGCATGGGAAAACCATTCGCAACCGTATCCTCGCCTTTGTATTTAAACGGTTTAATATGTGCCGCTTCAAGGACTTCAGGCATTGTTACATTCGTAATAATGCAACGCCCATAGACCGCAAGCACTTCCTTGCGAAATCGTGCCTGATTGGGGCGGGCTGTACGCTGAATTTCAACGCGTTTTCGTTCAATATCAGCGGCCACATCAGCAATGCGAATACGTTCTACCGCCTGTTGTAGCGATTCATTATATGGCTGCTCGGCAAGTATAGCGGCTATCTCGGAATCGAGTGCATAATTGTATAAATACTGTTCGTCCATTCGTGTATTTTGTTCTTTCCGAATGATATACCCATAATTCGATAAAAACAAAAGATACTCGCGGGCAATACGTGAATCATTCGCACCCGGAGCGCAATTAGGCCATCCGATAAGCGTTATTTGCCCGACCCTGAACCAAAGAATGAAATTGACATAATCCGCAAGTTCCGCTTTGCAACCAGCGAGTGGAATGATAATCCGTATAAGCTCTTCTGTTGTAATATACCCCTGGCCATGTTTCTGCAATTCGCGAAAGATAGACAGCAATAGCCGCAGTGGGTAAATAATAAGCCCATTATCAATCCATAGCTGACACTCATCAGCACTTTGAATTTGCAAATTCGGAAGTTTAAAAGTCTGAATCGTAATAGCTGCAAATTCAGTCTGAGAGATATCGTGATCTGCAACGCGCCTTCCAAAATCGGTGAGTTGGATTCTGCCGGAACGATCTCCGTCTGCCAATAATCCAACCGCTCGCCAGTATTGCCCGGAGTTGCGTATTAGGTTCCGCTGGCCTGTGCGCCTTGCGAGGTCAACACCGACTGAGTCCTTAATGTCATTAGATAGCTCGCGAAGTTCGTTGGCAAACTCTTCCGAGCTGTACCTTACACCCTTCGGTTCTAATTTCCGCATACGGAAGAGAACTCCAAGCAAAACAACAGGATCGTTTAATCCCTCTGTACACTGCAAACTTGCCCATTTCCACTTGAAGTTAGGGAACGGTACTTTAGGCACAAAGTTTTGAGCAAACATAGTTTATTCCTCCGTATAATTATTAAACTGTTTTGCTACCGCAAGTGCAAGCAGAGGAGGAACAGCATTTCCTATCTGACGATAAACAGACGAGCGTGTTCCCGAAAAGACGTAATCTATTGGAAAACTTTGCACCGTAGCCAGCTCGCGACAAGACATTCGCCGCTGATTATTCGGGTGATGAAGCACGACAACACCTCCCTTATCATCTCCTCGCGCCGTAACCGTCGGTGCAGGTTTTTGCGGGTCAATCATGCGATGCCCAATGTAACCGTTAAAGCGCAATTTATACTTTGAATAATCGTGATTAGGAAGATCGTTAGGCTCATCAGGGTTGGGCAAAGAGGCCAATGCCTCGCCAACACCAATCCATTTAGCTAATCCATCTGAACCGTCTTCACTATACATAGGTGCGGGATATTCAAATTCATAGTTTAAATCCTTGCGAATGCCGATTATGAATACCCTTTGCCTAAGCTGTGGAACACCGTAATCAGCTGCATTCAAGACTTTTGTCTGCACTTTGTAACCCATGCTTGTAAAATCGTCAAGTATCATTTTCAGGACTTGACCTTTAGCAAGGCTAAAAATACCTTTGACGTTTTCCGCAAGAAAAAATTTCGGTTGTTTTGCGTTAATAATGCGCATTAACTGCTTATAAAGCTGATTGCGTTCGTCGTTTATATTACGCTTTGTGTTCGCAACAGAAAAGCCCTGACAGGGAAAGCCGCCGATGATTATGTCACAGTCCGGTACCTCGTTTGCATCAACTGTAAAAATGTCTTTACAAACAATATGATTGCCCAAATTAATCCTGTATGTTTCCACTGCATCGCCATACAAATCATTGGCCCAAATAATGTTATGTCCTGCCATTTTGAAGCCGAGGTCAAGACCGCCCGCTCCACTAAACAACGATACAACTCTCATAGTACCTCACGCTCCAATCTTATCAATTCTTGTCCGAGTAGTTTTGCAAACTGAACGGGTACAGCATTCCCAATTTGACGATAGCAAGAATTCATTTTACCGATAAACTCAAAATTTTCGGGAAAAGTCTGAATGGTTGCACTCTCCCTTATTGTAAGCCGACGTTCACCGTTATAATGAGGAATTGCACACACACCGCCTTTTCCATTACCGCGAGCAAGTATTGTCGGTGAAGGTTTATCAGGGTCTGTTATGCGATGTCCTGTGAAATTACGGTATTTAACCTTATAAGACGAGTAAATATGATTAAGTAAGTTACTGGGTTTATCTGGGTCAGGATAATGATCAAGTGCAGACTTTATTGAAATCCATGGTGAAGGGTTTCCATCTTTCCCATTGGTCTTTTTAGGAAATTCAAAAAGCATTTTTTCGCCTAAATCCCTGTGTTGTCCGATAATGAAAACACGCAACCGCGTCTGTGGTATTCCGTAATCAGCCATATTCGCAAGAGTGACTGTGACAATATACCCGGCGGCCCCAAAGTCGGAGACAATTTGCTTGATGGCGTTTCCTTTGCCTAGACTAAGTATTCCGCGGACATTTTCCGCAATAAAAAATCTTGGTTGCTTTTCTTTCACCGCTCTTAAAAAAAACTTGTATAGTTGATTGCGCTCATCCTCTACGGTTCTTAACATGTTCGCCTGTGAGAATCCTTGACAAGGAAAGCCTCCCACAATAACATCTGATAGTGGTATGTTCTCTATATCTATGTCCTTTATATCAGCACAGACAATATGACCGCCGATGTTCTTGGCGTATGTAGCGACAGCATCTTTATCAATATCATTTGCCCAAATAATCGTATTTCCAGCTTGCATTAAGCCTAAGTCCAGCCCACCCGCTCCGCTGAACAAAGAAACAATTTTCATGATTATGCCTCCTGTCCAAACACGAGTGTTAATCATTCGAATTATTGTGTTTAAATTATATAATATCACTTATGCCACAATTAAGGGCAATACAAACCTTAGCCAAATCCTCAGTTTGCAAAGTATTTTGGAACCTATGTTCTATATTAGCATCAGCTATACTATGCGTCAAGGAATATTATGATTTTGCATATATTTTTTACCATATCCAATGCTAGAAAAATACTTGTAGCTATTACACACCCATTTTTTGATTTTAATGGGCTCTAAAAAACAAAATAGCCTGACTATTTTAGTTGATATAAAATTATACGGCATCAGAAATTATAGCTCGATATTATGAAGACAAACACAAAGGAAAAGACGTCTTTTTTAATCATCAGACGTCTTGGCGGTTGCTTATCATATTATTTTACGCTCAGGGCTGCGCCGGTAGTTTGTCGGGTCTTTAATTTGCGAATTCCTCTTTCCAATCCTTCTACGGTTAATTCTTCCATCGGAAAGACCGAACCGATGGTTCTGATGCTGAAAGCTCCGTCCATCCAATCCCAGTATTTGGCGGGGATCGGATTTAGCCAAACCGAGTATTCGAAGTGTTTGCGGATTTTTTTTAACCATTCGATCCCGGGCAGGTCATTATGAAGATCCCAGTCGATCACCCCGCCGACCCGCATTAACTCGTAAGGCGCCATGCTGGCATCACCGACGATGATCACCCGGTAATCACTGCTGTAGGTACGTAAAACATATTCCGTATCGGTATAATCGCTTTGGCTGCAGCTGGAATCATGGTACAACCAATCATAAATACAATTGTGAAAATAAAAAACCTTCAGGTCTTTGAAGTGATTTGATTTATTAACGGCAGTGAACAGTTGATTACAGAGATGGCTGTAGGAAATCATCGATCCACCCGCGTCCATCAGCAGCAGTACCTTCATTCCGTTAACCCGCGGGCGCTCCCACACCAGTTCCAACCGGCCCGCATTTTTACTGGTCTGGTCGATGGTCCCGTCCAGATCCAGTTCATCCCTGACCCCATCCAGGCGGGTGGTAAACTGCCGCAGTTTGCGCAGCGCGATCTGAAACTGTCTGATCCCCAGGGTTTCATCGGTTCTGAATTCCTGGAATCTTCTCATACCTGCTACTTTTACCGCCGAAAGGTTACGTGAATCGCCCCCGACCCTGATGCCTCCGGGATGATATCCGGAATGGCCGAAGGGGGATGTGCCGCCGGTACCTACCCAGCGATTGCCGCCGTGATGCTCCTCGGTCTGTTCCCGCAGTCTCTCCTCCAACATGCGTTTCATCTCGTCCAAATCGATCTGCCTGTGGTTGCGTCTCATCTCATCCGTAATTTCAATCTGCGGCAGTTCCTTGTTCAGCCATTCCCATATTTTATCCGGCAGCCCTTCCGGCGTTTCGATATCACCGAAATAACTGGCAAAAGCCAGATCAAAACGGTCATAATGCGCCTCGGTTTTGACCAGTACCGCCCGGCACAGCTGATAAAATCCGGTCAGACTGGAGCCTGCCATACCCATGTCAAGCGCTTCCATAAGAGTTTGCCACTCATTCATGGATACCGGTACACCGAAATGTTTCAGATAGTAATAGAATTTTGTAAACATGTGCTACCCCTCATTTTTGCAAGGTCAGACCAATAACTGCGGTTAATCGGTCGTCAACAAGTCAACGGCAAGTTATTTAGCGATAATAGCTGCCGCCCATGCGGGGCTGAGCTTTGCTCTGACTTCGGTTATAAACCTGGTTTAATAAATTATCCAGATCTTCATTTTTCTTTAACAAAACTCCCAGGAAGGGCAGTTCCTGCTTGATCTTATTAGGGCTGATACCCCCCACCACCAACGCCTGCAACCAGTCAATGAGCTCACTGGTACTGGGTTTCTTTTGCATATTGGGGATGTTTCTCAACATATAAAATGTATCCATAGCCTGTTCCAGCAGTTTCTTTTCTACCTGAGGATGATGTACCCTGATGATCTTTTCCATGGCATCAGGCTCCGGAAAGGCAATATAATGGAAAATACATCTGCGTAAAAAAGCATCAGGTAGTTCTTTTTCCGCATTGCTGGTGATGATAACAATAGGCCTGGTTTTGGCACTGATCGTTTCCTTGGTTTCGGGGATATAAAAAGTCATCTGGTCAAGTTCCCAAAGCAGGTCATTGGGAAATTCCAGGTCGGCTTTGTCAATTTCATCGATCAGCAGTACTACCTGTTGTTCCGCTTGAAAGGCTTCGCCCAGTTTGCCCAGCTTTATGTACTGCTTAATGTTGGCAACGTCATGTTCTCCAAATTGACTGTCATAAAGGCGCTGGACCGTGTCATAAACGTAAAGTCCCTCCTGGGCTTTGGTCGTAGACTTGATATTCCAGATAATAAGTTCCTTGGTGAGGGCATCGGCAATACTCTGGGCTAAAACCGTCTTGCCGGTGCCCGGCTCTCCCTTAATCAACAAAGGTTTGCCCAGAGCGATGGCAATATTGACACTGTTTCTTAAATCATCGGAAACAATATAATCAGCTGAGCCCTTATATATAGCCATATTTTTTGTCATTTATAATTCCTCCAGTCAAATCTTGCGTTAGCTTTATAATAATCAACCTACATAGTAGCAGATGAATAAATTCAAGTCAACGCGCCGCATTTTTGCCGGCTATATAACCGGTTGAAAAAGCTGCCTGCAGATTATAACCGCCCGTGTATCCGTCAACATCCAGTACTTCACCGGCAAAATAAAGTCCTTTTACCAGTTTGGATTCCATGGTTTTGGGATTCACTTCCTTGACGTTGATGCCTCCGGCCGTAACAATGGCCTCGGCGATGGGCCGGGTACCGGTGATCGTAACAGTTAAATTCTTTAGTATTTCCACTATCTCATGGCGCTCCCCGCGGCTGATCTGGTGACAGGGTTTATCTGGATCAATCCCGCTTAGCTCAATAAAAACCGGAATCATCTTTTGTGGCAGGAGGTCATTCAAGCCGTTTTTAAACTGCCGGCGGGAATACTTTTCCAGATCACGCAGCAGCCTTTCATCCAACTTTTCCATACTCAGCGCCGGCTTCAAGTCGATTTTAAGCCTCACCTTTTCCCGCTGATGGTAAATATAAGTGCCGATATCACGGCTCATGGAAAGAATGATCGGTCCGGACAAACCAAAATGTGTGAATAGTAGTTCCCCGAAATCTTCATTAATTTTTTTACCTGCCGCGGTAAATGATGATGCCGCTACATTTTTAAGGCTTAAACCCTGTAACTGCTTAACCCAGCTTTCCTCGGTGACCAATGGAACCAAACCGGGCCGGGGTTCAATCAACGTATGCCCGCAGGATTGCGCTAATTTGTAACCATCACCGGTGGAGCCGGTGCCGGGATAAGAAAGACCGCCGGTGGCTACGATGACTGCATCGGCATTGATAAATCCGCGGCTGCTGTCAGCCCCGATGATTTGCGCTTGATTAATGCGCAGGCTTTTGATAGTAACCGAAGTTTGGATTAAAGCTCCGGCTTGCTGAACAAAATGGTGTAGTACATCAACTACATCCTGAGCATTATCAGAACAAGGGAATATGCGGTTACCTCTTTCAACTTTTGTTTTAAGCCCCTGCTGATTAAAAAATCCAACCAAATCAACATTGGAAAACTCATGCAGAGCACTGTAAAGGAAGCGTCCATTGCCGGGTATCCCTCTAATCAGGCCGTCTTGATCGACAGCGGCGGTTATATTGCAGCGCCCCTTCCCGGTTATTTTTAGTTTACTTCCTACCTGGGGCTTTTTTTCTGCCAGGATCACCTGCGCCCCCATGCCAGCAGCTATTCCGGCAGCCATCATCCCGGCCGGTCCTGCCCCGATTACAATTACTCTTTTCATTAACAAGCCTCCATCAGGCAAAATTATTTTAACCTTGTTACGTATGCCGCTTTTATCCCGGCTCATTGTTTATCTGTTCTTAAAATAGTACAATATATCTGTATTATATGGAAACAGAAAGAGAGGTAAACGGTTTTGGAAAAAACGACCCCGGCAAAGGTACCAGTTTTTATATGGGTAGTTATCGTCGCTTTATTGGCCGGTTTGTACGGATATGCAGCCTATTGGGATCCGGCCCGTCCTGAGAAAACCGTACAGAATTTTTATCAGGCTTATTTCAAAGGTGATTATGATACGGTAGCAAGCAATCTGAGTGTTTTCTGGGCGGTACGTTTATTGCCTCAATATGCGGAAATGAATGCGGCTGACTTGCTTGCCAACCGGGCTGAAATAGAAAAAGAAATCAGTCAGGTAATCGGTGAAGTGGAATCAATGTACACTGCGCCCCCTGATATTACTATAGAAATCATGCGGCCTTATACCCAAGAAGGTACAACCGGTGCGGTGGTAGTATATAAATTTAAAGATAAATCAGAAGAAATGGGTATGGAAGCTGCCATTTTAATCAGGGAAAAAGGCCGCTTTAGAATCCTCAACATGACTCCGGTTGATGAGCAAGACCTGCCGCAGATAAAAGCGGTTAATATCAGCGAAATGGACGCAAATTTCAATGAATTGCTAACTTCAGCCGAATAAGTATAGTAATCACTAATTAAATTTGGCAAAGATTTAAGCAAATAACATTATCCTTATAAGCAGGCCCAGATCACGTTTTAAATGTGATCCGGGCCTGCTTATAATTATTTTATTTTCGGGCTTTAGACAAAAGCTAAATGTAATCTTGGACGATAGTGAAGCACGATGCCATGTGGCATCCAGTGCCAAAGCGATGAAGGCAAGCGCAGCCTGAGCGTCGCCGGATCTAAGCACTTACGAAACTCCCCGTAAGGGACTGCTGATACACCCTATCGGGTATAATTAATGTGGCTTCGTTAGCGCTCAGAGTGATAGTAATATATGATTTTTTGAATTATGCAAAACTCTTACGTATAATTTTAAAGAAGCATTTTACTGAATGACCAATGTTTTTAACTGTTCAGACGCATCGGCCAACTCACGCGCCATTTCTACAATGGACGTAACCGATCCGGTCTGCTGCTTTGACAGCCCTGCAATCTCCTGAATACTGGCGGCAGATTCCTGATTGGCGGCGGCTACATTGTCCATATTCCTCACCATTTCATCGGTTGAACTCAATATTTCCTCCAGCACTGCAGATACCTCCTGAATTGCAGCCATCATACTGTGAGCACCTTGTTCGATGTGGTTAAACATATTGCGGGTCATGTTGACGGCTACTCCCTGTTGGTTATAAATCTGGTTGGAGCGATCAATCTCTTTCACGGTTGCATCTATACCTTGCTGTATTTCCGCAATCAGTCGGGCAATGTCACGGGCAGCCTGGGCTGAATCCTCAGCCAGCTTTCTGACTTCTTCGGCCACAACCGCAAACCCTCTACCGGCTTCACCGGCCCGGGCTGCTTCAATCGCGGCATTTAATGAAAGCAGATTGGTTTGATTGGCAATCGCGGTTATTAATTCCACAATGTTTTCAATTTTGTTTGATTTATCTCCCAGTATATGTACCGCCTGGCTAACTGCTTGCTGGGCTTCCTGACTTTCCTCCATCATTTCATTTTGTTCACGCATGGCATTGATGCCCTCGTCTACAATTTCCCCAAAACTTGCGGTCTGATTGCTGACCACTTGCAAGTTGTTGCCTGCATTTTCCAGCGCCATTGAAATCTGCCGGTTCACTTCAGCTGTTTTAGTCGTAAAAGCAGCACTGTCAGTCGATGCCTCAGCCAGACTTGATACGCTTTGATTTACTTGCCGGGCGGATTGTCCTGTCTGGGTTGTATAGGCCAGCAGCGTTGCAGAAGAAAGGGCCAGCATGTCAGCCTGGGCCGCTACTCCGGTTACTATGGTCTGCAGCTTTTCATTTAAATCTGTGGCTTGCATTTCTTTTTCAATTGAACTTTGCAAAAGCTTTACAACTACCGAAGCAATAAATCCGGAAATGATGCCGAAGAAGATAAAAGTGGCATAACGAACTGCCAGGGTAAGGGTTAAGTTTTTAGTATAAATGATTTCAGGCGCGATGATGACCAGCAGCGTATGCAATACCAGGGTGAGAATGGTAGCATAAATCGACAGGCCCATATCCAGATAAAGCAGGCTGAGTCCCATAATAAGATAAAAATCGGCAAATACTTCCGGGGCCCCGCTCATTGCATAATCAAAACATAAAATACATATACCGAACATGGTTACAGTAATATATTTGACCCAGTCCCGTCCGGGAAAATATTTTATCACGGCATAGGTCAGGGCAATGGCAAAAGCAATAATTGCCATTTCTATCCCTATTAACTGCAGGGTAAGTTTGGATGAACCTTTGCCGCTGAAGAAGAGAGATAAAGATACGGCATTGGCCAGAATAAAAATGATAATGGTGGAAATAACCATCAAGCGGTGGCTATGCTGCATATGGCTTGCTTTTACATTGTTTACCTGCATTCATCATTCCTCCCCAAACAGGCCAAACCCAAGGCAAAAAATTCCCAATAATTATTAATTGTACAAAAAGATTCTAATTCCTGCCTGGCTAAATAATTATTTATTTATTCTGCAGATAAGATCCGCTCGCAATAACGCTGTCCGGGCTTACATAAACGCTCTCTCCAATCATGCAAACCGACCCTATAACTGAATCTTTTATAATCGTATTCTGTCCCACTACGGTATCATTCCAGATAACAGAATTCTCTATCCTGGCTCCTGCTCCAATCTTACACCCGGGACCTATAACTACCTGCCCTTTTATGGCCACATCACGCCCCAAACTCGCGCCCTCACCGAGCAGCAATGAACTTTGCTTATCCACACTCCACAACTCGCCGGTATAGGGAACCTTGACCTGGCCGCAAATAACATCCGCATTGGCCTGACGATAGGTTTTTATAGTGCCCACATCACACCAGTATTCGCCGATGGATACTCCGTAGAAGGGCGCTGCAATCTTGACCAGATAGGGAAAAAGCTGTTTGCCAAAATCATAGAATTCATTTTTGGGTATCAATTTAAAAATTTCCGGTTCAAAAATATAAATACCGGTATTGGCAGTTCGGCTTAACGCTTCCTGGGGGCGGGGTTTCTCCTGAAATTGAACGACTCTGCCATCATTGTCAGTCACCACCACGCCGAATTGCTCTACGTCTTCCACCGGTTTTAACGCTATTGTCGCCAAAGCGCCGCGGCGTTGATGTTCCGCCAATAATTTACCCAGATCGATGTCGGTCAGCGCATCACCGCTGATGACCACGAATGTATCATCCAGAAACCAATCACATTTCCTAACGCCTCCCGCAGTTCCCATCAGTTGCTCTTCCGGTGAATAAACCAGATTTACCCCCCGGGATCCGCCCTCAGCAAAATAATTCCTGATTACATCCCCATGATAATGAAGATTGGCAATAATTTCCCTGATTCCATGCTGGTTTAATAGCTGCACTGTATTCTCCATCAGCGGCCGGTTGGCAACCGGAATCATAGGTTTGGGAATATCAGACGTCATCGGCATCAGCCTTGATCCTACTCCCGCGGCCATTATCATTGCTTTCATTGTAATCCTCCCCAATTATCACCCTATAATATTTATTCGACCCATCTATATATTATAAAAAACCAGACTGTATTTAGCCATCAGCGGTTTAATACAATTAGCTCGACTTATGTCGAAAACAGTTATCGCTGACGAAATAATAAGGCTGAAAGCAGGTGGCTTATCAACGAAGAAGTAAGCAATGAACCAGGATTTCATAATAGACCCGGACTACTGCCCTGGGCAAGGCTATTAATTTTGTAATACTAACAGCTCAGCTTTGACACTTCCCTGTAACCCACCTATTACTAACCCGGAAACCAGATTTTTCGATTGTATACTATACTTTTTTTATGGCAACGAAACTTTTCGGTGGTTTGATTTGTGTTAATTAGTAGAGAGGAGGGTTGGTATTGATAGCTACTGAAGAAAAACAAATTGAGTCCGTCTTGCAAAAGTACTCTAAAATGGTGTATCGGTTAGCCTATGTACGGACTAAAAACAGAGCTGATGCAGAGGATTTACTGCAAGAGGTATTCCTACGATTTCTAAAAAGCAATATACAATTTAACGACGATGAACATTGTAAAGCGTGGCTAATAAGAACCACCATAAATTATAGCAAAAATTTACTAACTTCTGCCTGGTTTCGAAAAACAGTTTTTCAGGAAGATGGCCTGGAGAACTATGCAAACGTTGCGGAAAAGGGTAAAAGCGATATTTTTTATGCTGTATTAGAATTACCCGCAAAATACCGTGTGATAGTGCATTTATATTATTATGAAGATTTATCTGTTGCTGAAATCAGTACTATGCTTAATCGGAAAGAATCAACGGTTAAAACCCAATTATATCGGGCCCGGGAACTACTTAAGAAAAAACTGAAAGGAGATTATGGTTATGTTTAGAAAACAGTATAAAGAGGATTTTGATTCTATTACTCCCAATGATGAGTTTATAAACAATTTGTCTAAAAAATTGGTCGATAGTTCACCAGTAAATAGACCTGGAATCAGAAAACAACTAGTTGCAGGTGTAGTTATAGCTGCAGTAGCAGTATGCTTTTTAATGGGTGGCAGTATGATTAGCCAATACCTTAACGCTCCCAGCTTTACTCTAGTTGCTTATGCGGATGATAATAGTAAGGCCAAAGTAAGTATTGATGAGAATATCCAGGTAAAATTGCCTTTTGGAAAGATATCCAGAGGTAAAAAGCATTGTTATATTGATGAAACCGGAAAAACGGTACATGGCTATGATAGCGGTTTTGAACATGGCAACATTTCCGTAGAAGGCAAAAACATTTCCTCCGTTACTTATAACTGCGAGAAGGGGGAGCTTTATTACCATGATTCGGTTATGGAAAAACAAATGGAGAAGGATGGTAAAATTAAGGTATGTGAGTTCACCGCTCCGGTAGCAATGGTTACCTATAAGGAAGGGGAAGCTAATTCTTTTGAGAGACTGTGGAACGAAGGCTACTTTGATAATATCAAAAACGAATATTTTAAAAACAAAAGCACAAATCTTTCTGACTATAGAGTACAGTTTGGGCAAACCGGGGAGCAAATGAAAAAGGGCTTATGGAGAATCGAAATATACTATAAATTTAAAAATGGCTATCCTTTCATACAGCGCGGGAAAGAGGTTACTGCAACCTATTTTGAGGAACGTGGCAGCAGGTCTTTAGAAGCAGGATGGAGTCCATGGTATGCACTTGATATGGTATCGGAATATAAACCAATTAATTTTGCCGACTTGCCGTCAGATACAATTACCGTTACAGTGCATTTTACCAATGGTAAAACGGCCACCCGGCAATTAAACCTCTCATTTGATTGTTACGGTAACTTAATTGCTGAGTGTCGCGATAACCAATAAATCATTTTCCAGCAGCAGTATTTTCATCCATATCGCCTTTATCACCAAGTAGTTTTAAACCGGATTGGCGGATAAACTTTTTAGCCCAATAAAAAAGCCGATTCCAGGGCGGATTATGGAATCGGCATATGCTTTCTGGCCGTTAAAAATCCTTTGTTAAGCATTTTGTACTACGCAGCATCTCTTACCTTTGGTAATCAGAAGAATACTTTATAAAAGAATTTATCGTAAACTAATTGTTATCGGGCATTGCTGTCAGCTGTTTTTTCATCATCAAATAATTGATGCTGTCCACCAGCGCCTGCCAGGAAGCTTCAATAATGTTTTCAGAAACTCCGACCGTGCTCCATTTATCATATTGATTGGCGGATTCAATCAATACTCTGACTTTAGCGGCCGTACCGTCATTGCCGTTTAGAACCCTAACCTTGTAATCCCGCAAGTGCATTGCATTGATTTCCGGATAGGCTGTATTAAGCGCCTTGCGCAGCGAATTATCCAATGCATTGACCGGTCCGTCGCCCTCGGCAGCGGTATGGATAATTTCATCCCCGATGCTTAATTTAACGATGGCTTCAGATACGATTTCTCCCGCTTCGTTCTTCTCCATAATGATTTTTAAATTCTTGAGCTGATAAAATTCCTTATATTGGCCAAATGCTTTGCGCAGCAGCAGTTCCAGGGAAGCATCCGCGCCTTCAAACTGAAACCCTTCGTTCTCCAATTCCTTGATCTGTTTGATGACTTTACGGGTTTCGGCATTATAGCTGTTCACATCAAGATTTAATTCCCTGGCTTTGTAGAGCAGGTTGGACAGGCCCGACAGTTCCGAAACCAGAACCCGGCGATGATTGCCTACTTCTTCGGGATCAATATGTTCATAGGTTAAGGAATCCTTCAGCAAGGCATTAACATGAATGCCTCCCTTGTGAGCAAATGCTCCGTGACCTACAAAAGGCTGACTGTTGCTGCTGGGCATATTGGCTACTTCAGCAATGTAGTGGGAAACTTCGGTCAGACGTTTCAGTCTTCCTGGGGGCAGGCATTTTTTACCCATTTTCAGTTCCAGATTGGGAATAATGGAAGTCAGGTCAGCATTGCCGCACCGTTCACCATAGCTGTTAATCGTTCCCTGTACCTGTACACAGCCTTGTTGGACTGCTATCAGTGAGCTGCTTACCGCACAGGCGGAATCATTGTGGGTATGGATCCCCAGCGGTTTGTCCACTTTTTGCTTTACCTGGTCAATGATCGCGGAAACTTCCCAAGGCAGGCTGCCGCCATTGGTGTCACACAAAATCACACATTCAGCCCCGGCCTGCGCTGCCGTTTCCAATACCTGCAGTGCATATTCGGGATTATTTTTATAGCCGTCAAAAAAATGCTCGGCATCAAAAAATACCTGCAAACCGTTTTCTTTTAAAAATACGATCGTATCCCGGATCATGGCCAGGTTTTCTTCCAGCGTAGTCTCCAGTGCACGAAGGACATGAAAATCCCAGGCCTTGCCGAAAATCGTGGCGACTTTTACCCCGGATTCCAGCAAAGCCTTGATATTGCTGTCCTGTTTTACATTGATCCCGGCTTTGCGGGTAGAACTAAAGGCCGCCAGTTGAGCGTTTTCCCAGTTGTAGTCCCGCATCACCTGAAAGAATTCCAGATCCTTGGGATTGCTGCCCGGCCAGCCGCCCTCGATGTATGAAATACCTAGATAATCAAGCTTGCGGGCAATTTTGATTTTATCATCCAGGGAAAAGGAAATGCCCTCTCCCTGTGATCCGTCTCTGAGAGTCGTATCATATATTTTAACGTCTAACATTGTATTCCCAACTAAATATCCTCCCTGACAAGGCGTCAGCCTGTTATTAAATATCTGACCGATTCCGTCTATTGCAACGTCCGCTTACAAGCTCTTGATCTGGCTGACAACCAGATCTCCCATCTCAGCTGTACCAGCCAGCCGGCAGCCTTCCTCGATCAGATCCGGGGTGCGGTAACCATTTTCGATTACCCGGCTGACCGCAGTTTCTATTGCTCTAGCCTCTTTCTCCAGATTAAGAGAATATCGCAGCAACATCGCCGCAGATAATATCGTCGCCAGCGGGTTGGCTTTATTCTGTCCGGCGATATCCGGAGCACTGCCATGCGAAGGTTCATACAGGCCAACTTCTCCGCCAATCGAAGCACTGGGCAGCATACCGATGGAACCGGTCAGCATGGATGCTTCATCGGTCAGAATATCACCAAACATGTTCTCAGTTACGATAACGTCAAATTGTTTGGGATTACGAATCAATTGCATGGCACAATTGTCAACATACATATGGGATGTTTCTACATCGGGATATTCCTTGGCCAGTTCGGTTACGGTTTCCCGCCATAGCCGCGAAGTTTCAATCACATTGGCTTTATCGACCGAACACAATTTATGGTTGCGCTTGCGGGCAACTTCATAGGCATAGCGTACAATACGTTCAATTTCATAAGTGGAATAACTGAGGATATCAGTGGCTTTGACACCCCCGTCGATCTTTTCCCTGTTCTTCTCGCCGAAATAAAGTCCTCCGGTCAATTCACGGATAACGATCAGATCAACTCCGGCAATGACCTCTTCTTTCAGAGTCGAGGCATGGGTTAGACCAGGGAATAAAAAACAAGGACGCAAATTGGCATAAAGCCCCAGTTCCTTACGCAAAGGTAGCAGCGCTCCCACTTCCGGACGCAGATGTACCGGCAGCTGTTCCCATTTGGGACCGCCAATGGCACCAAGCAGTACGGCATCAGACTGTTTGCATATCTGTAAAGTTTCTGCAGGCAGGGGATGACCGACCGCATCATACGCTGCACCGCCCACCAGGGCTTCGGTAAACTCGAACTGATGGTTATACTTTTCTCCCACCGCCTGCAGGGCTTTTATGGCTTCGGGGACTATTTCCACACCTATTCCGTCGCCGGGCAGAACCGCAATTTTATACATAGAATTTTTTCTCCTTCCAAGGCTTAATATTGAAAATAAACCTGCTTTATTTTGCGATTTTATCCCTTACATATTCGATCAAACCGCCTTTGTCCATGATCTGCTGCATAAACCCGGGAAAAGGTACGGCCTGATAGCTGGCCCCGGTCCTCAGATTAAGGATCCGGCCGGTCTCCAACTCAACTTCTACCTGATCCCCTTCCCGAATGGCATCTACTGCCTCGGCTGATTCCAGAATGGGCAGTCCTATGTTAACCGCGTTGCGGTAGAATATACGGGCAAAGGATTTGGCGATTACACAGGATACGCCGGCAGCTTTAATCGCGATCGGTGCATGCTCACGGGAACTGCCGCAGCCAAAGTTCTTTTCGGCGACAATGATATCTCCCGCCTTGACCTTTTGGGGAAACTGGGGATCAGCGTCCTCCATGCAGTGCCGGGCTAATTCAGCCGGATCGAAGGTATTCAGATAGCGAGCCGGAATAATCGCATCGGTATCGATGTCATTGCCAAACTTGTAAACCTGTCCGCTAAACTTCATAAAACAAACCTCCTGGTTTAATACTTTAAAAATATCCCTGCTGGTCAAAAAGTATCCGTTTATTATACCTCCCAGGGAGCGGTTATTCTTCCTTTAATGGCACTGGCAGCGGCTACCGCCGGATTGCACAGATAGACTTCACTTTCGGGATGCCCCATTCTGCCAACAAAATTGCGATTGGTAGTAGCCAGGGCTTTTTCGCCTTTAGCCAGAATCCCCATATGTCCTCCCAGGCAGGGCCCGCAAGTGGGGGTACTGACAACGGCTCCTGACTCCACGAAGGTTTCGATATATCCGCGGCGCAAAGCTTCCAGATATATTTCCTGGGTTCCGGGGAAAATGATGACCCGCAGCTCCGGATGGACCCTATGCCCCTTAAGAATGGATGCTGCGGTTTGCAGATCCTCTATACGGCCATTGGTACAGGAACCGATCACCACCTGGTCAATCATTACATCCGCCGCTGCACTTACCGGGCGGGTATTTTCCGGCAAATGGGGATAAGCTATTAAAGGTTCCATTTTGGAGACGTCGTATTCTTTCTCATCCGCATAGACTGCATCGTGATCCGACTGATAGATGGTATAAGGTCTTTTCGCCCTTCCCTGCACATAAGCCAGGGTAATGTCGTCGGGAGCGATAATCCCGTTTTTCCCGCCTGCTTCAATGGCCATGTTGGCCATGCTGAAGCGATTGTCGATAGACAGATTGGTAATTGCTTCACCGCAGAACTCCATGGACATATAGCGGGCTCCGTCCACGCCAATATCTCCGATGGCCTGCAGGATAAAATCCTTGCCCCCCACCCATCGCGGGGTCTTGCCATAGTAAATAAACTTGATGCTTTCCGGCACTTTAAACCAGGCTTCGCCGGTAGCCATAGCCGCAGCCATATCGGTGGAGCCGACGCCGGTAGCAAACGCACCCAGAGCCCCATACGTACAGGTATGCGAATCTGCTCCGATGACCAGATCTCCTGGCCCAACCAGACCTTGCTCGGGCAAAAGGCAATGTTCGATTCCCATCGTACCGATTTCAAAATAATTTTTAATGCCATAGCCACGGGCAAAATCGCGCACTGTTTTGGCCTGTTCAGCTGATTTTATATCTTTGGCCGGGGTAAAATGATCCGGTACCAGTACCACCCGTTCCTGGTCAAAGACTTGCTTTAAACCCAGCCGGTTGAATTCAGCAATCGCTACCGGGGCGGTAACATCATTGCCCAGGACCAAATCGAGTTTGCAGTTAATCAACTCACCGGCTTCCAGATGCTCCCTGCCAGCGTGTGCGGCCAGAATCTTCTGACTGATGGTCATTCCCATGAAGGCCCCTCCTTTTGCTGATGAAAATGTGACTGCCCGGTGCTGATCAGGCAGATTCTTAATTACTAGCTGCCCTGATTGTTTACCAGCTGTTTTTCATAATAGTGTCTGTTGATGGCATGGATGTATGATTTAACACTGGCCTCAATAATATCAGTACTGAGACCGCGTCCATTGTAAATCTTATCCTCAATTTCTACCTTGGAAAGCACTTCTCCCAAGGCATCTTTGCCGCCGGTTACGGCATGCAGTTTATATTCCAGCAGTCTTCCGTAGATATCGGTTATTTTATCCACCGCCTGACAAGCTGCCTCCATAGACCCGGAACCGGTAGCGGCAGCCTCGAAAGGCATGCCATCGATGCATAATCTAACGGTAGCAGTCGGTATCATATTGGTGCCGCTGGAAATGTGCAGGTATTCCAGGCTGAAACGCTCAGGAATGGCCCGGCCTTGCTCTTTGACTAAAGCCTCAATATCATCATTGCTGATTTCTTTTTTCTTGTCGGCCAGATCTTTGAATTTGACAAAAGCCTTCTGTAGTTCCTCGTCACTTAAGTCATAGCCCAGCTCTGCAAGACGAGCTTTAAAAGCATGTCGGCCGGAATGCTTGCCCAGTACCAGATTGTTTTTAAAAACTCCTACCAGTTCAGGGCTCATAATCTCATAGGTGGTTCTTTCCTTCAATACCCCGTCCTGATGGATGCCTGATTCATGAGCAAAAGCATTGCTGCCCACGATGGCTTTGTTGGGCTGAACCACCATTCCGGTCAGGGTGCTGACCAGACGGCTGGTACGATAAATTTCATCGTATTTAATATTAAGCTCTTTTTGGTAAAAGGCATGTTTGGTATATAAAGCCATAATAATTTCTTCCAGCGATGCATTGCCAGCCCGCTCGCCGATACCATTGACAGCGCATTCTATTTGCCGGGCCCCGTTGCTAATTCCGGCCAGCGAGTTGGCTACTGCCATCCCCAGATCATCATGACAGTGCACACTGAAAATTGCTTTGTCGCTGTTAGGCACGCGTTCAATGATGGTCTTCATGAAACGGCCGAATTCATCGGGAACCGAATAGCCCACCGTGTCGGGGAGATTTACCACTGTCGCGCCGGCGGCGATAACCGCTTCCACCAGTTCAATTAAATAATCCAAGTCGCTGCGGGTAGCATCTTCGGCTGAAAATTCCACGTCCGGGCAAAACTGCCGGGCATATTTTACTGCTTCAACAGCCTGAACCAGCACTTCTTCCCGGGACTTTTGCAATTTATATTTCAGGTGGATATCAGAACTGGCCAGGAAGGTATGAATACGCGGGCTTTCCGCATATTTAACCGCTTCCCAGGTTCGATCGATATCCGCCCGGGTGGCCCGGCACAATCCGGCAATTATCGGCCCTTTAACGCTCCGGGCAATGGCTTTGACCGCCTGAAAGTCACCGGGGGAAGCAATCGGGAACCCAGCCTCGATGATATCAACTCCCAGACGCGCCAGTTGCTGAGCAATTTCCACTTTTTCTTCCACATTCAGACTGACCCCCGGTGACTGCTCGCCATCGCGCAGGGTGGTATCAAAAAGATAGATCCGGTTTTTATCATTCATTGTTTATCAAAACCCTTCTCAAATGTAATTGAAGGGTGAAGCACCTATTTATTTTCTTTGACCAGGGCATCACCAGATTTTAACCACGGCATCATCGCGCGCAATTCTGCACCGACTTCTTCAATCAAATGTTCTCTACCCTGTCTTTTCAGAGCATTGAACTGGGGACGGCCCACCTGATTTTCCAGCAGCCATTCCTTGGCAAATTTGCCATCCTGAATTTCCGCCAGGGCATCCTCCATGGCATAGCGTACTTCTTCCCCAATAACCTTTGGTCCGGTGATATAATCTCCCCACTCGGCCGTATCCGATACAGAGTAACGCATATTACTCATGCCGCCCTCATACATCAAGTCAACAATCAATTTAAGCTCATGGAAACATTCAAAATAAGCTATTTCCGGCTGATAACCGGCTTCCACCAGGGTCTCAAATCCGGTTTTGACCAGTTGGGTTACGCCGCCGCAAAGTACGCATTGCTCACCGAAAAGATCTGTTTCTGTTTCTTCTTTAAAGGTTGTTTCCAGAACGCCGGCGCGGGTGGCACCGATGCCCTTGGCATGAGCCAGGGCTAGTTCCTTGGCTTGACCGGTGTAGTTCTGCTGAATTGCGATTAGGGCAGGAACGCCGGCACCGTTTTCATACATCCGGCGTACCAGATGGCCGGGGCTTTTCGGAGCGATCATAAAAACATCAACATTGGCCGGGGGTACGATCTGACCAAAATGTATGTTAAAGCCATGTGAAAATACCAGGGCTTTGCCTTCGGTCATATACGGGGCGATTTCTTCCCGGTATACTTTAGCCTGGGCTTCATCGGGGAGAAGGATTTGAATAATATTCCCTTGCTGGGCAGCTTCCGCTACCGTCATGGGTTGAATCCCAGCGGCGATAACCCGATCCCATTCGGCCTGACTGGCGGCATCAAAAGGTTTGCGCAAACCGACAACAACGTTGACTCCGCTTTCATGCAGATTCTGGGCCTGTGCATGTCCCTGGGAACCAAATCCCATCACCGCTACTGTTTTACCCTTTAAAAGCTCCAGATTTGCATCCGCATCATAATACATTTTTGCCATTTTAATATCCTCCTTAAATTTAATTCTTTTATTATTTGTTCCCGCGCACCATGGCTACTTTACCGGTTCGCACCATTTCAATAATCCCAAAAGGCCGCAGCGAATCTTCGATGGCATCAATTTTATTTTCATCGCCGGTTACTTCAATAATGAGAGAATTCTTGCCGATATCTACGATCCTGGCCCGGAAAATATCTACAATCTGAACAATTTCAGCTCTAACCGTATTATCCGCCCTGACCTTGATCATGGATAATTCTCTTTCTACTGCTTTATCTTGGGTAATATCAATGATTTTTATTACTTCCACCAATTTATGCAGTTGCTTGGTTACCTGTTCAATAATCCGGTCATCACCTTCGACCACAATGGTCATACGTGATACTTCCGAAGACTCGGTGCGTCCAACCGTCAGACTGTCGATATTGTAACCCCGGCGGCGGAACAAAGTGGCCACTTTGGTCAATACGCCCGGTTTGTTTTCTACCGTGACTGACAGAGTATGTTTAGCCATCCTGTTCACCCCCCAGCATATTGCTAAGCGCTTCTCCGGGAGGAACCATGGGATAAACATTGGTATTGCGATCCACCCAGAAGTCGATAACGACCGGCCGGTCAGTGACCTGCAGCGCTTTTTGCAAAGCTTCTTCAACTTCCTCTGCACATTTAACTCGTATCCCCACCGCGCCATATGCTTCAGCAACTTTTACGAAATCGGGCTGTTGGGTCATGTCGGTATGCGAATAACGTCCGCCGTAGAAAAGACCCTGCCATTGTCTTACCATACCCAGATAATGATTATTGAGAATACAGATAATCACCGGCAGTTTATACTGAACTGCCGTCCCCAGTTCCTGAATATTCATCTGGATACTGCCATCCCCGGCAATATCGATGATAGTTTTATCCGGGCAGGCGATCTTGGCACCAATGGCAGCCGGAAAACCGAAGCCCATTGTCCCCAACCCTCCGGAACTAATAAAACTGCGGGGGTAACGGAATTTGTAATATTGACTGGTCCACATCTGATGCTGACCAACTTCCGTTGTGATGATCGCTTCTCCATTGGTCAATTCACTGATTTTTTCAATTACATGCTGCGGCGGAATCCGGCCTTCGGTTGAGCCCTCATAGCAAAGCGGATATTCGTCTTTCCATCTTTCAATTGTTTCATGCCATTCTTTCAGGTCTGGGCCAGGCTGCAAACGCGGCAGCAGCCCCTGCAGAATTTCCTTTACATCCCCTACAATCGGAACATCGACATCAACGTTTTTCCCAATCTCAGCTGCATCTATGTCCAGGTGAATCACTTTCGCATGCGGGGCAAAATTTGCTATCTTGCCGGTCACACGATCATCAAATCTTACTCCCATAGCGATCAGAACATCACATTCGCCGATCGCATAATTGGCATAGCGGGTGCCGTGCATACCCAGCATTCCCAAATACAACGGGTTGTAACCGGGAAAAGCACCCATTCCCATTAAGGTAGTAGTTACTGGTATACCCATTTTCTCGACAACTGCCAAAAGTTCTTCCGCCGCATCGGAGGCCACTACCCCGCCGCCTGCATAAATAACCGGTCTTTGTGCAGCATTGATAAGATTGGCTGCATTGAGTACCTGACCAGAATTGTAGCCTTTAAGTACTCTGTAGCCGCGGATATTTATGTCTTGGGCCGGGCCTGTAAATTCAATTGTTCTTTCCATAATATCTTTAGGCAGATCAATCAAAACCGGTCCGGGACGGTTGGTATTGGCTATGTAAAAAGCTTCTTTGATCACCCGGGCTACATCTTCGGTCTTTTCCACCAGGAAAGCATGCTTGGTTATAGGCAGAACTATGCCGGTAATGTCAGCTTCCTGGAAAGCATCACGCCCGATCATATGGGTCGGTACCTGACCGGTAATGACCACCATCGGAATGGAATCCATATAAGCGTTGGCGATACCGGTAACCAGGTTGGTTGCCCCTGGTCCTGAGGTTGCGATGCACACCCCGGTTTTACCTGTAGCGCGGGCATACCCGTCTGCAGCGTGAGCCGCTCCCTGTTCATGGCGGACTAATATATGCCTGATCGGGGAGTCGTACAGGGCATCATAAATGGTTATCGCCTGCCCTCCCGGATAACCAAACACTACATCTACTCCTTCTGCCTGCAGGCAACGCAGCAGAATTTCAGCTCCTCTTAACTTCACAACCATCACCTCTTTATAATAAAATAGCTTATTTTAAATGTTTATTGTTTATAATTCTAATTCTTTCTTATCTGTAATCTTTTGTTTATATAAGACAACACACGTTTAGTAAAAGGGGAGGAATAACTAATAATAGCGGGCTTGTTGATGGCCCGCTAATATCTTTTGCTTCTTACCGAGGGAATATTATTTTACAAATATTGCACCGGTACTGGCCGATTGAACCATCTGCGCATAACGCTTCATATATCCAGTTGTAATTTTTAGATCCGGGGCCTGCCATTTTGCTTTTCTGGCGGCCAGAATATCTTCGTCTACCAATAGTTCCAGCTTTAGCGCCGGAATATCTATTCGAATCAGATCTCCTTCCTCCACTAGGGCAATGATGCCTCCAGCGGCAGCTTCCGGGGATACGTGTCCAATCGATGCCCCCCTGGTAGCACCGGAAAAGCGTCCATCGGTAATCAGAGCGACTTCCTTGTCCAAACCCATACCGGCTATGGTGGATGTGGGAGTAAGCATTTCCCTCATGCCGGGCCCTCCGCGGGGTCCTTCATTACGGATTACGATTACGTCTCCGGCAACAATTTTGTTGGCCAGGATTGCTGCAACCGCTTCCTCTTCAGATTCAAATACCCGGGCCGGGCCTTGGTGCTGCATCATTTCAGGATCTACTGCGCCCTTTTTGACCACCGCACCATCCGGGGCCAAGTTGCCAAATAGTATTGCCAGTCCCCCGCTCTCACTATACGGATTATTTATCGGACGAATAACCGAATAATCAAGCACCGGGGTGGATTTAATATTCTCTCCTACTGTCAATCCCGTTACGGTTCTGGCCTTACGATCAACCAGGCCTTTTTTGTCCAATTCATGATACAGCGCCTGTACCCCTCCGGCCCGATACAAATCCTCCATATGATGGTTGCCGGCCGGACTGATTTTGCATAAATGCGGAGTTACGGCACTGACTTCATTAAACTTGTCCAGCGATATATCCACCCCGGCCTCGCTGGCAATAGCCAGCAGATGGAGCACGGAATTGGTTGAACAACCGATCGCCATATCCATACACATGGCATTATGGAATGCTGCAGCAGTCATGATATCAGCTGGACACAGGTCCTTGGCAACCAGCTCCATAATTTTCATTCCCGCTGTTTTGGCCAGGCGGATACGCTCCGAGTAAACTGCAGGGATGGTACCATTACCCGGCAAGCCCATACCCAGGGCTTCGGTCAAACAATTCATGGAATTGGCGGTAAACATGCCCGCACATGATCCGCAACTAGGGCAGGCATTGTCTTCCAACC
This sequence comes from Syntrophomonadaceae bacterium, assembly GCA_012729495.1. Classification (GTDB taxonomy): domain Bacteria; phylum Bacillota; class Syntrophomonadia; order Syntrophomonadales; family Syntrophomonadaceae; genus Syntrophomonas_B. The sequence goes on from JAAYCZ010000021.1 coordinate 48,093, forward strand.
GGGCCAGTTCATCCTGATCAATTTTGCCGCTGGCAGCAGCTCCAACACCTTCAAATACTTGGGTTACGCTGACCTTTTTATCAGCCATATTGCCGGCCAGCATCGGTCCGCCACTGACGAAAATCGAAGGTATATTTAAGCGGGCAGCAGCCATCAGCATACCCGGTACCACTTTATCGCAGTTGGGTATAAAAACCAGACCATCAAAAGCGTGGGCCATCGCCATAATCTCAACCGCATCCGCGATCAGCTCGCGGCTGCCCAGCGAATACTTCATGCCGATATGATTCATGGCGATCCCGTCACAAACCGCAATCGTCTGGAACTCAAAAGGTACGCCTCCGGCCATTCTAATACCTGCTTTGACGGCCTCGGAAATTTTATCCAGATTAATATGTCCGGGAACAATATCATTCTTGGAATTGACAACGCCAATAAAGGGACGTTTCATTTCTTCATCTGTCAGACCCAGAGCTTTAAATAAGGAGCGATGGGGAGCTTTTTCCAGACCCTCTTTTACTATTTTGCTCTGCATGGCAATAATCCCTCCTGCCTCAATAATATAGTACCCCAAATACTTATTTCAGAATATTGCAAATATCTCAAAAATGAAAACAAAAAACCCTCGCCCTGATCAGGGACGAGAGTTATTCCCGCGGTACCACCCTGTTTGTCGCCAACCTAGCCAGTCTGCGACCACTTGGAGCCAACCATCTGGATTGGCTAACTTGATAACGGACTTTTTCGTCCGGCATCACCTACTCAGCCAGGCAGCTTTTCAGGTCGCAGCTCAGGAATGAGTCACCTGTAAAATATTGATACCGGTTTTCAGCTGCCCCGGTTCTCTGCAATCAATCATGTTTACAAGTCTGTTTCCTTCATTGCCGAATAATTGATTTCTATTGAGTATATTTGAAAGCTTTCCATTATGTCAATATGTTTCTCTTATTTTTTTAAGTCAACTTTGCGCAAGTACTCTTTTAAGCCAATCTGATAGCGAAAACCTTCCCGAGGCCGTTTCTTTTCTTTTAGTCTGATCTTCTTTAACATAGACCATAATAGCCGCGTGCCCTCCTCCGTCTGACAGGCTTCGGAAGGACTCATCCCCCGCAGATTGTGCAGGTTGGAATGATACCATTTATTCAGGTACAATTCTTTTAAAGCTGCTTCCAAATCAGGATATTGTTTTTTCACTTCCATATCCAGGATATCGAACAAGCCTTCCTCTCTCGTCTCCAATCCGTTAAACTCTAAAGCTTCATAAATATTGTCTTCAAAATGCTGACGAACGGAAAGTAATTCCCTTTCCCCAAATGCAGACACGGTTACCCAATTACCGGCAAGGATATATTCAGCCATGAAATTCGGCGGATCAAAGCGCTGATCGAGTTCATAATATACCTGAAGATCATCATACAGATTTATCATTTTGGCGTTTAATTGGCCAAGCTTTTGTATCACTTTATTCCGATCTTTCATTAAATATCTGAGTGTTATAAAACGCATTCCATCTTCATAAGCAAAATCATCATCAGCAGCAAGCAGGATTTCTTCAAAATTACTGTATTGACCGCTCAGATAATTATGGGCATTGGCCAAACTGATCTCATATTCTCCCCTTTGCACCAGGAAAGGATAATAAATGTCGCAAAACATCTTATGAAATTGATCTACGACCTCTTTTTCCTGTGATATAATCACGAATTCATCCATGTTAATAATCAAATCCGCGATCACCCCGGTCATAAACGACACCCCATGGTTAAAATCTTCTTCCTGACAAGTCAGACGCATATGGATTCCGTATGGCAATTCCTCAACTTCACGAATATTTTCAATTTGATCAAGGACATCGAAAAGTTCATCCAAATCGATTATTTCATAGACCCGGCAATAGACCTGCAAGGCGAAAGGGTTCCATACTGATTTAGACTCAAGCAGCCGATGATTGACAAGTTCTATATTAACGATGAACCAGTAACCCTGCTGATCTTTCTTTAAATCCAGTTTATAATCGCTTTTATAAACCTCCCGATCCTGGAGGATTACCGCAAAAGCGCTTAGTTTAGCATTCTCGCCGGAGGCACGCACTTCCTCAACCTGTCCTTCTATAATTAGCGCACCAGGATTAATTGCTTCTTTAAATTGATAAAAGAGTTTACCGGTAATAAGCTGTTCATCCAGAATCGACAACAGGTAGTTATAATCCTGATATCTTAACGCATAGAAAAGACTATTGCCTAATTGACGCGGCGTCAGACGGGCAGATATTTTTCGGTTTAATGCATTAGCCCAGGCGGCAGTGAATTCAAGGGGCTCATCCAGATAACGCTGGTAAAGAAATCTCCCCAGTGCCGGTCGGCTCATATAACGGACATTTAATTTGTAGGCCTCGGATATTAAATAACACGCTTCCAGGTAGTCAATTTCAATCATATCATTAAGCATGGCATGATCTTTTTCGTATTGTAACTGAGAAATATCCTCAACAATAAACAAACTGTGAATCCCATCCGCACTAAAGGTCAGGAAAAAACATTCTACATATAGTTTGCCGTTATCCTTCTGCCATGCCAAATCAATACTTATACGTCCGGTATGACGGCTGCAGCTGACATATGCGGTATAAAATTGGCCGGGGCAGGGTTTTTCCCGCTTGGTTTTCAGCCCTGCCAGTCTATATTTGCTTAAAGTCCGCTGACATAGAGCTTCATATTCCCAGCCGTATTCTATATTGATTAATTCGAAATAATCAACCATACCCGGACTGTAAAATGATCCCAGCCCCTCAAGCAACTCCACTCTTAATTCCAGCGGGGTTTCTTCAAAACTATCCAACAGCAGAATTTTGCCCGCGTTGCTGTCAATCTGGTTAATAATTTCATCAACCTGTTTTTGTAACATTTTTCTGGTGTAATGGCCTTTACTATTTTTCATTCTGATCCCCTATACAAATAATAAAACTTCGATCCCATTTGTAATGTATCATTTTGACGGATTAATGGCAAATCTTGCTCCTTCCCGGACACTCAAGAATTAAGCAATTTGGCGGGAAAAATAAAAATAAGGTAGAATCAAAGCAGGCATGAAAAAATATATAATCGAGGTGAATGAAATGTTTTGGGAAACTGCCGGACCCGCTAATACTGACCGTACCCTGCAACTGGCGGTTAAAAAAGGCCAGGAACTGGGGGTGAATAATTTCGTCATAGCTTCCTGCAGCGGAGCAACTGCACGAAAACTATTTACCCTTGCCAGCCCATCAAATATCGTTTGTGTCAGTCATCAGGTTGGATTTGCCAAGCCCGGAGAAGATGAAATGCTGCCGGAAAACAGAGAGTTTTTTCAGGCCCACGGAGTGCCAGTGCTGACTACTACCCACTTGTTGGCCGGGGTCGATCGTGCCCTGCGCTTTCAGTTCAAAGGAGTTTATCCGGCCGAGATCGTAGCTTCTACGCTGAGGATGTTCGGACAGGGAATAAAAGTAGCCGTTGAAATAAGTTGTATGGCTCTTGATGCGGGCATGATACCTTATGGTCAGGATGTAATCGCCATCGGCGGAACTATTGAGGGAGTTGATGCGGCCATTGTAATACGGCCCGAACACTCAGCGCAATTTTTTGCCTCCCAGGTAAAGGAAATAATCTGTATGCCGAAAAATAAAAAGTAAATATTATAAATATCGAATTTTGATTACTATTATTAACAAGCAGCGCTATATTTTTCTGCTCTGCAAAATTTAACCGGCCATAAACCAATCAGATTCTGCAAAAGCTATCTTTAAAGGAGGGATATATTTTGCAGAAAAAATCATCCATGAAATTTGAGAATCTGATGGTACCAATGGCATTTGTAAACGGTTTGTTTTTGGGTGGTTATGCCCTGCGCATGGCCAGAAAATATTGGGAAGGCGGGCCGCAGGACTAACCCTTCCTTGGCCACCCGGCGGGCTCACCCAAAAGTGAGCCCAATTTTGTTTGTAAAATTTTTAATTAAGGATTTTGCTTACTTGCTCTTTTTCTATTGCAACATTAAAGATTGGACTTCTTGCAGCGAATTTATCTGGTTGGATTTAATCATAGCCGGAGACAATGTGTAAAGAGCATCACCGATATATATAATACGGTTGATGCTTTTTTCTGTATTGTTCCAATAATTGCCGGCTTTTAAGTAATCCTCGTCGTCCAGATGGGTTATTCTGCCCTTGAACTGCAGACCCTTCTGCAAGTCTATATTGTACACATATGCACCCTGGAAAGAAAAACTGCCGTAATCCGGTATGTTTCCATTTTTACGGACATTATGCTGCCCGATAGTCATTACCGTAACCGGCAGCGCGAGGAGATTTTTATCCCGTGAGAAAAGCAGGGCTTTATGGTTTCTTAAAAGCTCGGAGTCGCTGCCCCGATCGCCAATAACAACTTTACTCATTTCCACCGGCTGGCTTACATCAGTAACATCAAAAACGGCTATTTTAACTCCCTGATAATAGGCCATACTCTCGCCGTTGAAACCTGACAATTCGATCGTATCCTTGCCAAAACCAATGATATGATTTTCATCATAAGGATGCAGATAATCACTGTATCCGGGTATTTTAAGTTTACCCAGTATTTGCGGCTGGGTCGGCTCGGTCAGATCCAGGACGAAAAACGGATCAACGTCTTTAAAAGTCACCATATAAGCGCGATTTCCCATAAAACGAGTGGAATATATTCTCTCTCCGGGAGCAATGTTTTCAATCTTGCCGGTCAGCTGCAGATCTTTATCAAGTATATAAACGTTATTTTGGGATGTATATTCGTCATCGCGCCAGGTGTCACCAAAGGTAGTGGCGATGCGAAAATGATCATTATATTCATCCATGGAGAACTGGTTCAGGATGGTTCCCGGTACCTGGCCTTCACCTTTATATTGGAGCTTGGCATCCTGCATGCTGAATTTGAAAATTTTCGTATTGGGTACAGAAGAAATCGATTGTGTCTGCAACGGCCGGATTACATTGTAATCATACTGGCTTATGGCCACATAAAGGTTTTGATTGGATGCATATATGTTTTCACCACCGCCCAGATAAGTATTAATATCAGCAGGCTTTTCCATCTGCTGCAAATCTATTACGCCGGTAACCAGATAATTGGGGCTGATACAACCAGGGAAATAGCGGATGGTTTTAATATCCTGGGTTTCATATCGGTCAGCTTTCATTGTATCTTTGCAGATAGGGGTTATATCAGTATCATTCTGGATTGAATAATAATCCAGATAACGATTGCTGAGCAGATAGAATTTGGAGTCAGCCAACCGCGATGCAAGATAGCTGCCCTCTAAAACCAAACGTCTGATTGGGCTGATATTTTGTTTATCTTTGATATTATAGACAACCGCCCGGCATAATGAAGAATGGTGATAATAAGGAGGTTTTATGCGTTTTTGGGGCTGATCATTTTTATAGACAGGCGGATAGGCGGGCTGGTCAATATAAGTATTGCCCACAACTATCATGTAATCCCCTTCAATATATAGTTCAACCGGGGTGAAGTTTTGATCATTGAATTTGATTGTATTGACCACCTGCATTTTATCGGCAGGAACTGCTTTGATGATTTGAACCAGATTTTTATTTATCTGATAAATATATTGGCCATCCGTTTTTATCTGGTCCCCCTCATCCACACCCTCGACCTGTATATTGGTGGCTGAGTAATCCGCTGACTGCTCGGCTGACGGAGCCGATGCTGTGCTTTTCATATTTTTTACTACAGTACCATCATCCACCGCCATTCCTCTGTATATGGGGTTATTGTTTTGACCGTACTGCTCCAACAAACTGCGCAGATTTTCCAAAGAACCAACTACCGGCAAATCTTTTTCCGTCTGGGCAACGGCTATATCTTTTTGGCCGTCCAGATAAAAGGCCCCGCCAATCAGCAGACCCAACATAAAAATAATAAGAATTACCGGAACGGGAGATATTTTATGCCCGCTTTTATTCATCCCTGACCCTCCTAATCGTTTCTTAAAATTGATTACGCGAGGTCAGTAAAAACTCTTTCATCAGCTGGCGATAATCTTTCCAATCGTACCAGTTCACATCGCTCAGCCATAATAACAGGTATCACTGGCAGCAGCTATAGAGCTATATATATTTCTACAACTATGACGTTATTGTTATTAAAATTATTCTGAGAAACTGGCCTGCACTACCGGAGCAAATACCATCTGGGCTACTTTCTGGCCGGGCAAGATGCGTACCGGTTTATCGGTCACATTCAGCAGCAGTATCTTCACTTCGCCAACATGTTCACAATCAATCGTTCCGGGAGCATTGGCTACCACAATTCCCTTGCCCGCCATACCTGCCCGGCTGCGTATTTGGGCCTCATGTCCTTTGGGAATCATCATGGCAAAGCCCGTAGGCAGACTCCTTACTTCATTAGGATAAAGAACTATTTCTTCCTGAATGGCAATGGCTAAATCACAACCTGCTGCCCCCCGTGTCTCATATTCGGGTAATTTCGCCCAAGATACCAGTTTCTTAAATTTAACCTCAATCTTATCCAAATTATTTCCTCCTCTCATTCATTATTAACGTTCAATTCGCGATAAACAATTTTTAATGCTTATATTTCTATCTTAACTTATATAAAGTTACCTGTCTTTA
>JAAYCZ010000186.1 GCA_012729495.1 Syntrophomonadaceae bacterium
GTGGGCATCCGTTACCTGGCCGCTGGGGTCAATCAGGATCTGGATCTGAACGATTGGTTCGGTCTGCCATTCTCCGGCGGTCTGGTATCTGATAAAGGCCTTGATATCACCGGATACATCATAAGGACTTCCCTGATAGTAATCCCATGCCGCTGGCAGGTTGACGGCGGGGAGATGCCACTGATCATGATAGTTTGGATCATTGGGTATAAAAGCAGCCTGAATTATCATGTCCGGCTCAACCCGTTCCACACCCGGCAAGCTGCCTAGTTCCTGTAATTTATCTTCAAAAACAACCGCCTCTGGTATCCGGGCCAGGACTATATTCCTTTTGAGCAGTTCATCCGGCGTAAACACGGCCTCGCATCCCATTTCCTCAACATTCAATTGAACTTCTCCCGTTCCTTTTATCAGGATCTGACGGTTATTCACCCGGTTGAGATCAATGGGTTCAAAAGAAAGAACGTGCAGGGATGTCTGCGTTTTAACACTATTTTTCTTGCGATCCGTATCCTGGGCGCTAATTGGAAAAGAAATACTTCCTAAAAATAAAAAAACCAGCATTATTGAGATGGCGGTTCTGGCCCATATTTTTATCCTTTTTAAAATATTGTATTTATTCTTCTTCATCTTTTTATTATATCATGGTGCCAGGCACCAAGTTATTTGAAATCTTAAGTTATTTTAATAATCGGTTGATCGCCGATCCGGAAACGTTTATGGCCCGTCCAATTTCTGACAGGCTGTATCCATATGTCGAGGCCTTATGGGCGAATGCGCGTTTGAAAGGTATTAATTCCCTCTTGCGAGAACCCTGTTTTATTTCTTCAAATTCCCCTGCATTCAGACCTGTGGATTTGAGAATATCATCCAAAGTTGGTTTGGTATTCTCCATTTTGAGCGTGAGCGTTACGGACGGTTCATTTTCTTTTTCTAAATAACTTGGTGCCTGGCACGAAGTTATTGCTTCGAGATCTAGTTCCTCTTCCATTAGATTTGCATATGTCTGCAGAGAGGCTCTTGGATTGCTGCCCAATATTCCCAGAATAAAGCTGGTGTTTACAAATCCGTCCTGCTGACCTCGATATTCTCTGTCACTGCTCCAGCGGTATTGGTTTACTCCCGGGCAAAATCCTGCCCGCACTGGATTTTGGTGAATGTAACGAAGTACCGTCAATAAATATGCTTCATCTTCTATAGGAATTGCCTTGTATCTGCCTTCAAAAACGTGTCCGCTGCGATTATATTCCTGATTATAATACCGACTGTATTTTGCGTTGAGGCGGTGCATAACAGTGCTCAGGGGAACCTCTCCTGCCCTTACCTCCATATGAAAATGGTTGCGCATTATAACGTAGGCAAAAACTTCTAAATTAAAATCATTTGCTACCCTTCGAATTTGTTCCAGTAAGAAATTTTTGTCTTGATCGCGGGAAAGTATTGACTCTCGATTATTGCCACGGTGATAAACGTGATAAATAGCCCCGGGGTATTCAACCCGTGGTCTTCTCCCCATAATTTTCCACCCCCTGCAATCATCTTACCAGTTGGTATCAATTCTGACAATTATTTGATTTTTGTTTATAATAATGTAACAATATTTGTTCATAAAATAAACCCCGTTAACCTAAATTCAGATTAACGGGATTCAAATAA
>JAAYCZ010000187.1 GCA_012729495.1 Syntrophomonadaceae bacterium
ATTCTGCTCACTCCATTGGAGGGTATTACAGATTATATGGGTGTATCAGTATATGATAACTATACCCTGGTCACCTTACTGGAACATCCCTGGACTTCCTATCCCTTTGCGCTTCCTTTGCCCGACTATTTTACATACGGTTATTTATTGGAAAAGCTATACAGCTCAGATACCCAATATACAGAGCAAGCTCAAAAACTTTGCTATCTGCTGAAAAGCAATAATGTATAAAGATTTCAAGCATATAATGCAGCTTAAGTTAAACAATAAGGCTGGGAAATATCAAATTTAATCCCCTTCCCACTTATAGGAAGTTGAATCCCTAAAAGAAAAGAGGTACTGCAGTCAGTGCCTCTTTCTACATTATTTATTGATAAACGTTTTTACCGCTTCACATACTCGCCCTACATCTTTTTCTCTCAAATTGAATCATGTTTCCTTCCTAATTATCTCCAATATCGCCGGACCGTACTTCTGGGATTTTACATCGCCAAAACCGGATATGGTTTTTAGCTCATCCAATGTTTTGGGCTTAACAGTCACCAGTTTCTCCAACTGGGCATTACTAAAAATATAATACGCTTTTACCCCTTCTGCTTTACTGGTGTCATAACGATATTGCTTCAGTTGTTTATATAGGGGGGTATCCTCGATTTTAGCATCAGTCGCTGCACATGTATTTTGCCCTGTTTCCTCAATTTTGTATTTCTTCGTGTAATCCATCGTATTCTCAGAATGCAAATTCAAAAAGAAATCCGCCAATTCATACATTTCCTTTTCCGATGAAATCGGAGTTTTACTTTCATTGAGCTGTCTTTTAATATATTCAATTAACTGATCGCAGCGAATGATCTTCTCCTTGACGTCCTTTTTGGCATATTTCATATTCACTACCGTCTTGGGATTGGCCAGAACCACCACAGATTTGTAGTTCTCATCAAAATACTTTTCAAACAATGTCTGAGTCAAAAAATTGTTCTTGCGAGCCAATCTGACTTTCCTGATCATCTCCAGATGCCTCATGTTCTGCGTAATCGGACTATAAATTCCTTCCTTTTTATATTTGCCGTTATACTGCAAAGTGCGGATAAAGTCGCCATTGCTGTTCACTTCAATATTTCCGATCAGATTTTTGCATTCGATAACCAGCGTAAATTTGTTGGTAATAATCAGATAGTCAATCTGCGCCGACAAATCTTCATATACGATATGCAAATCGTGCAGCACAATTACCGGCAAAGAGCTATTGTTCAGTTCAAAGGCAATACTCTCCTCACCAGCAATGCCATAAGAAAGCATTTTTATGTCCTGTTCAATCTGGGGTTTTATCGCATCCGGTGCAATTTTATTTATTTCCTTAAGTTGTTCCAACTGCCGTATGGCATCACTATCCGCTTTATAAAAATGCGGCCTTTTCAAATTTGCCGGCTTTTGCGTTATCGCCTCTTTCACAGCATCAATAAAAGCCATTTCCTCCCTCCTTATAAAAAAGACTGCCATAGGCAGTGCTGAAGTTGCATTTTACATTATTACCATATATTCTCTTTGATTCCGTAATATCCTTCAAATCTGGTAATTTATTTCGACGGATAGAATAACTTGGGGTCTGACCCCAAGTTATTCCAAGTTATTCCAACAAATCCACAAAGAAGTGTCATCACAGAAAGAACGACCCGATGTAACAAGTCAGAGTGCGCAGGGCCTGCAGTACTTCCCGTTGTTGGCCGTACGGGTTATGTACAAACATGTCCCGCCCGATCTCGATTCCAAAGTAAACGGACAGACGGGCGGTGCTGATCTGAGTGTACACCGGAAAACTGGTGCCGTCGGTGAGGAGGACCCGGCAATGGTTGTTTTCGCCCGGCATCACCCGGTCGATGATGCCCAGTTCAATATATCCGTAGGAGGTATCCCCTACTACCCGGGGCAGACGCAGTTTCAAAGGCACAAAAATGCGCCCGTCGGCAAAATAGAAAGGTAATGGCGGTGAACGA
>JAAYCZ010000188.1 GCA_012729495.1 Syntrophomonadaceae bacterium
TATTCCCGAATACATATGCTATCGCCTTCCACATAGGCGATTTCGGGGTAAGGATTTTTGATAATTTTCCCGGAGGAGCGTGATATGCGATCGCCGATACGCAACTGACGCGGCGTCAGCGTAAGCGCGAAGATGGTGCTGCTGAGGTCGCCGAAACAGCCGGCGTGGGCCAGTCCTTCCAGACGGCCGAGCACAACTACGTCCCGGGCCGCTGTAATCTCAGCGCTCTCATGTACGTTACCCCAGACAATTATGGAACCGTCACTATGCACCTTCTGTCCGCTGCGCAGCGTTTTGTAGATCATCAAATCCCGGCTGGGGGTAGGGGACTTTCTTTCCGACCGTACAGCAGGAGCAGATGCAATCGTCATATTATTTAAAATCATGCCATAATCCAGGCATATTTTTTGCAAAGCGATTAATTCCTCAGGGCTGAGGTTTTTTAAACCATCTCCCTGAAAAAGAACCGATGAACCGCTGAAAAGCTGTTTATTATTCTCAACGCGGGATTTAACAAGTTCGGCCAATTCTTCAAAACTTCCTGATCCGAAGATAAATATCAGGTTGTTGTTTTTACCCTTCACATCAAGTTTTGCCAAATCAAATCTACCTGCCTTTTAGTGGGATGCTTATGTCCAGAGCTGCATGGCGTCCCTCAGTAATAAGGTTGACTTCCGGATTTCCTTCTATATCAATATGCCGGGCGATGACTTGAAGGATTTCTTCTTTGATGGTCTCCATTATATCAGCATTCAAAGTCAGACGGTCATGGGTCAGTACGACCCGCAGGCGGTCATTGGCCTGTTTGCGACTGGAGTTTTGCTCTCCGGCGAACAGTTTTTTCAGTAATTCCAGCACGATAAAACCTCCCCCTTTAGTTACGTACAAACAGATTACGTTTGATTCTGGTCCAAAGAGTATCTTCCGGGAGCGTCATGGTTTCAATATCCTCACCGGTCAAACGCTGAACAATATTGCTGAAAGCATTGGCTGCCGGAGTATTGGTCAGGACGATCGGTTCCCCGCGATTGGTAGAAATAACGACGCTTTTATCTTCCGGAACCACCCCCAGGGGATCTATGCAAAGATGCTCAATTAGATCATCAATACTTAGCATATCTCCTTTTTTGACCATTTCCGGACGCAAACGATTAATCAGTAGTTTTATCTCCTTGAAACCGGCCGACTCCAGCATACCGATGATGCGATCTGCATCACGTACGGCTGATACCTCGGGGTTGGTAACCACGATGGCTTTGTCTGCGGCAGCGATCGAATTTTTAAAACCCTGCTCAATACCGGCTGGACTGTCGATAAATATAAAATCAAATTCCTGGCGCAGTTCATCGCAGATCACTTTCACCTGTTCGGACGTGATGTCATCTTTATTTCTGGTCTGGGCAGCGGGCAACATAAACAAATCAGGAAAACGTTTGTCTTTTACCAGTGCTTGTTTTAGCGTACATTCTCCGTCCGCTACCTGTACAATATCGTAAATTACACGATTCTCCAATCCCATGATCAAATCCAGCTTTTTTAAACCGATATCCAGATCCATAACCACTACTTTGTAACCCAGTTTGGCCAGACCGGTGCTCAGATTGGCTACGGTGGTGGTTTTGCCCACTCCGCCTTTACCAGAGGTTACGACATATACCTGACATTCCTCCAAAATATTGCCCATTATGTGGCCCTCCTCATATTGATCGTTTATTGCCAGCTGGCAGAATATATATCCTCAAAATAATTTATTGAGCAGTTACTATCTTCATCATTTTATAGCAAATTTCCTGCTGAATAAACTTCTATTTCTGGTAATAGTCAGAAAGTTTATGATTTAAAACATAATTTTAAGAAAGAAATAAAAAATAAAAGCCAATTTAGTCACAATTGTTTATGAAAAAAATTGTTGAATTTTTGCTCAAGACTATAATTAAATTTGAGTTATGAGCGTATAAACTGTATATATATAATTAGAGGAAAGTAAAATGACAAAGGATTTATCTCTTCCAAGTCCGAGTCGCCTGGATACTAGGTGAGCAAGGCTCTATTTGACAGAAAGGTATTGATATAATGAAGTTCATATCCAAACTGGGTCTGGCATTGGGCGCAATCATATTATTCCTTTTATTTTTTTACACCGGGGTTTCATTAACCCAGACCACTCCCAAAGTAGCCAAATTTATAACCGGTATCAACAACTGGGAATACGAGGTACAGGGACAAACTGCAGTTTATTACAACGATGGTAAAAAAATGGGCAATTTAGGTTACCAGCGCGAGTACAGCGAAGATTTCCCCAAATTCATGAAAGATGCTGTGGTTGCGGTTGAGGATAAGCGCTTTTATGAGCATTCCGGCTTCGATTCCCGCAGTATCGGCCGCGCCATCTATGTAAATATCAAAGCCGGCAGCAAGGCTGAGGGCGGCAGCACCATTACCCAGCAGTTGGCTCGAACCCTTTTCCTCGGTCAGGAAAAGACGTACTTACGCAAGATTAAAGAAGTATTCATTGCCAGCGCTATTGAGGACAAGTATACCAAAGATGCAATACTTAATATGTATCTTAATGAAATTTATATGGGCCGCGGTTGTACCGGGATGGGGATTGCCGCCCGGGCTTACTTCGGTAAAGATGTATTCGATCTGAGCAAGGCGGAGATTACGGCGTTGGTTGGTATCATTCAGTCTCCGGAATATTATTCGCCGAGCAACAATCTGGAGGCATTAAAAAAACGTCAGCAAACGGTAGTAAATGTTCTGTTGCAACAGGGATTATTAAGTGCGCAGGAAGGACAGACCATTGTCAAAGAAGAACTGAAGTTTGAACCTTTTCATCAGAATCTGAGCGCACATCCGTATTACATGGCCTATCTGGCCCGACAACTGGAAAAACAGGTGGGAGCTCAGCGACTCTATCAGGGAGGCCTGAAAATATATACCACCCTGGACAGCCGTATGCAAAAAGCAGCTGAATATGCGGTTGTAAAGCAGGCAGCAACATTTGCCTCCCGCGGAATTACCGCCAAGGATGTGGCGCTGGTATCAATCGAACCCCAAACCGGTGCAATTAAAGCCATGGTAGGCGGAGTTGAATGGGATAAAAACCAGATTAATATGGCAGTGGCCCCCCGCCAACCAGGTTCAGCTATAAAACCGTTGTATTATGCTGCCGCGATAAATGAAGGGGTAATCAATGCCGATACTGAATTAAACAACAAGCCGCGCAGCTTTAATGGCTATACCCCTAACAATTATGCGGTCAGTCCGGAAGAGACTACCGTACGGCAGGCAATTGTCAGTTCATATAATGTAGCTTCGGTTGAAGTCCTTGATCAAATGGGCGTAAATACTGCGATCAAATATCTGGAGAAATTCGGGATCAGCACTATAACCAAGGAGGACCATAATTTGGCCCTGGGATTGGGCGGAATGACCCAGGGAATTTCACCTTTACAAATGGCTTCAGCATACACCATATTTCCGGCAGGGGGTAAGTACAGCAGTTATTACAGCATTGAACGTATCGTTGACAACAATAACAAAGTTATTTTTGAAGGCCGGGGCAGTACCAAAAAGGTCATTGACAGCAGCACCGCGGCTACCATGGATAGCATACTGAAGTCAGTAGTTGCTTATGGGACTGGCACCAATGCCCAGATAGCCATCCGCAGCGGCGGCAAAACCGGAACTACAACTCAAAGCCGCGATCTTTGGTTTATGGGCTATACATCCCAACTATCCACTGCGGTCTGGGTAGGCAACAGCGACAATAAACCGGTGGGGGGCAGTCGGGTCAGCGGCGGCGGTACGTCAGCGCTGGTGTGGCGCGATTACATGAACCGCCTGATTGCCCAGGGGGTTCTGGCTGTACCTGGCAGTCAGGAACCGCTTGAACAGGCACCGGCAGAAGAAACCCCGGATGAAGAATTACCGGCAGAAGAAACTGCCCCTGGAGAAGAGATAACTGAACCGACAATACCGGGTGGAGAGTCCCAAAAACCGAATCCGCAAAATCCTGAAGTAATCAACGAGCCGGATCAGTTACAGCTGCCCGGCACCGATACGGCACCGCATACCAGGGACGATATCGAAGTTTTGGAGATACCTTAAATTTATAAAACAATATCAAGGAGACAAATAATAATGAGATATGAAGGCAACATATTCAGGCCTTTCAGCGAAGCCAACAGCTATCTGCTGCAGTGCACCATCGGCTGCTCACACAACCGCTGTACATTCTGCGGGATGTACAAAGATAAAAAGTACCGGGTGCGCAGTCTGGAGGAGATTAAAACTGATATTAAAATGGCCAAAGCCCATTATGGAGATGTGGAAAAAGTATTTCTCTGCGACGGAGATGCCATAGCGATTGAAAACGATATGCTGCTGGAAATACTGGCAGAACTTTATCAAACTTTTCCCAGTCTCCGCCATGTCGGTTCCTATGTGGGTCCGCAGAGTACCCTCAGCAAAAGCATCACCGAACTTTCCGCCCTGCGGGCCGCAGGCCTCACCAAAGCCTATCTGGGGGTTGAGACCGGCGACGAACAGCTGCTACAGGAAGTCAAAAAAGGGGTAACTTATGATGAGATGCTGCAGGCAGGGAAAAATCTGGTCAACTGTGGCATTAATCTATCCAGCATGGTGCTTTTAGGACTGGCCGGGAAGGGTCCCCGCTCCCGCGAACATGCCCTGGCCACTGCCCGAATAACCAATGAGATGAACCCCCAGTATCTGGCTGCTCTGACCGTTACCCCCGTACCCGGTACCAAACTATTCCGGCAGGTACAGGAAGGCAAATTTGAATTGTTGGATCCGTTTGAGACATTGGAGGAAATGAAAATAATCTTTGAGAACATAACCATAGACAACCTGCATTTTGTCGGTAGTCATGCTTCCAATTATCTGCCCATAAAGGGAACGCTGCAGAAGGATAAACAACAGATGGTGGACACCGTAAACAAGGTACTGGAGTCACGTGACAGCCGCTATTTGCGAAGTGAGAAGATGAGAGGATTATAAGCTAAGATGATAGTTGTCGTTAGGCGCATACTATCCCATTAAGCACATTTAAAAATTTTAAGCGTGCTTACATTTTATTCCACCAGTTGGAAGAATTGTTGACTAAAATTACGGCCAGTACTGCGAATACTATGCCAATACCCATAATGATGAGTAGAATCGTAATAAAAACTCCAACCTCATCCATTTGCTTCACCTGCATTCGATAAGTACTCACTATTTTTATAATAGCATATTAAACGGCAAAATAAAGCAATATGTAGCGATTTAATGATGTGAAAATATTTCGAAAATATTTAGTAAATATTTTATTTATTGCGGCTCGTTGGTTTGTGAAAAATAAACAGGTTTGCCAAAAACAAAAATAATCTTTCTGAATTAAAAGGAAATATGCATAGCGGAGTCGAATAAATATAAAGTATAGAATTGTTTCGTGGCACATACATAATAGTGCATGCAGAGAAGGGGGATGGTGCTAGTGCCTGACAAATTACACATATTCGCAGTATCAGACTCAGTTGGTGAAACGGCTGAAAAAATAGCAGTCGCCTCGGTATTGCAGTTTGACATTGAGCGGACGATTACCCGGTTTTCCAGAGTAACGAAAGAGGAACAGGTGAATCTCATCCTTAACCAGGCCGTTGAAGAAGATGCCATTATTATTTACACCATTGTAAAACCTGAACTGTCCCGGTATCTGGATGATCAGGCCCGTTTCCGCGGAGTAATGGCGATCAATGTATTGGAGCCATTGTTTCATGCAATCGAGTTCAAAACCGGCCACCGGCCTTCCCAAATAAGAGGATTGACCCATAAAATGGACGACGAATATTTCAATCGAGTCAAAGCGATCGAATATACCATCGATCATGATGACGGCCAAAATATGGACACCTTAAAAGAAGCCGATCTGCTCATTCTCGGTCTGCCGCGGACTTCGAAAACGCCGCTGTCGATGCATCTGGCCAATTTAGGTATCAAGGTAGCCAATTTCCCGATCACCCTGGAAACAGAGATTCCCGGAGAAATTATGGAGCTCCGCGGTAAAATACCCATGGCAGGTCTGACAATAGATATTGATACCCTGCTGGAATTAAGAAAAGAAAGGGCACGCAGTTTCGAGATGCCGGAAGACATTGACAGCCTGGATGACCTGGTGGCGGAGGAACTGGACAACGCCTACCGCATCTATGCCAAGCTGAAGTGTCTCGTAATCGATGTAACCCTCAATGATATCGAAGAAGTAGCCAATACCATTACCCATAAATTTAATCTGCCCCTAAGAGTATCCCATCATCGTTTTAAATAAATAAAAGAATTCCGGGCGGGAGAGGGAACTTTCCCGCCTGATTATTTTTCTGTTCAAAACTTCCTGAGCCGGCAGAAAGGAGACCCCAATGCCATTTGTCTATATACTACAATGCGGCGATCAAACATATTATACCGGTTATGCCATCGATCTCAACAAACGATTGCAGGAGCATCAGCAGGGCATCGGCTGCAAATACACCCGGGGGCGATTGCCGGTCGAACTGGTTTACTGGGAGGAATGGGAAAGCAAAAGCCGAGCCATGCAAAGAGAGCACCAGATCAAACAGCTAAAGAGAATAGACAAGATGAAACTCGTAAATAGCAGCAAGTGTGATCCGCCAATGTAGATATTAGACTCAATATTTAAAGCCCAATCATATCAAA
>JAAYCZ010000189.1 GCA_012729495.1 Syntrophomonadaceae bacterium
ACTGCCGGGCAGAAATGAGCCGAACATTGATTATAAACTTCTGTCAGCGAACTGTCACTTTTATGTCAAATCCTCTATACTGTTTACAAATAAGGCGGAAAATTTATTGCCAAGTGCATGTTCTTAACAATCATAGGAGAATGTTTATATGAATTATTTGAAGGTTAACGGCAGTTCACTGGCCTATAAAGCCAGATGGGCGGATAACGCTCAAGGAAGTATCTTGTTTGTTCATGGCAGCGGAGGGGATAGTCACATATGGGAAGAACAAATAAAACAACTCCCGTTTAATTTCAGCGGAGTTGCCATAGATTTGCCCGGACACGGAGCTTCTAATGGCCCTTTGCTTGATACAATTGAGGCCGGCGCCCGGTTTATAAATATGCTGCCTGACTTGCTGCATATGCCCCGCCCCATCTGGCTGGCAGGACATTCAATGGGTTCAGCCATGGCACTTACCGCTGCACTCAATTATCCGCAACAAACTGACGGTCTAATTCTGATCGGGTCGGGATCACGTTTACGTGTCATGCCGCAAATATTGGCAGCTCTGCAAACCGGTAAAATGAATCCTGAATTTTTGCGGATCGGATTTTCTTCTGCAACCCCGGCATCGGTTTGGGAAAAGGAAATTGCAGCGTTGCTAAAGGTTGGAACAAACATAATCTACAATGATTTCAAGGCCTGCGATCAATTCGATCGCAGCGCTGATATTGAACAGATTAAAATACCCACGCTTGTGATCGCAGGAGAAGACGATAAACTGACCCCGCTAAAATATTCGCAGTTTTTAGATGACCGTCTTGCGTCATCAAAATTGGTTGTCATTCCTCAGGCAGGACATTATGTAATGCTGGAAAAACCTGAGGAAGTAAGCCGGGCGATTGCTGACTTCGTTTCCTCGATAAAATATTTTTAAAAACCGAGCTTAGGAAGTGAGCAAGAGCTATTATAATATCGGTTTTAATTATGTCGCACAGACAAGAAGCCCGGGTATGAATTTATAAAAAACTCATACCCGGACTTTTTTACTGGTTAAAAATCCACATCGGTGATGGTGTCAATGTCCGGCAGATCTTACTCGCATAATCATTTTAAGATAATTGAGCTCATCCGACTAATGTTCCAATCCTGAAACCAGAGTATTAATTGACCCGCGGTAATGTACTGCTCTGCAAATGAACCAGCAGGTCTATGTTAATTTTATACCCAGCCTCTCATTTTCACCGCCTGGGCTACCCGGTTGATAGCAATAACATAAGCTGCATCACGCATGTAGAGCTTGTTTTTATCAGCCGTTTCCTTGGTGGCTCTATAAGCAGAGGTCATTTTTTGATCGAGCTTCTGCAGAACTTCATCTTTTTCCCAGTAGTAATTATTATTGCTTTGCACCTGTTCAAAATAACTGCAGGTTACCCCGCCGGCATTACACAGAAAATCGGGAACCAGGAAAACTCCTCTTTCTCTGATCACTTCATCAGCATCGGTATTGATGGGGCCATTAGCACCTTCAGCAATGAGTTTGACCTGTTTGCTGATCTTATTAACATTATCCAAGGTTATTTGATTTTCCAAAGCAGCTGGAATCAGAATATCAACATCCTGCTCAATCCAGGCTCCCTGAGGAAGAATTTCACAACCCATTTCAAGGGCTTTTTCTTTATTTATTGTCCCGAAGGAATCAACTATCGTTAGCAGGGCTTCTGCATTCAGCCCATCCAATTTACGGTACGTATAGGCCTTTTTATCATTATTATCCCAGCAGCAAACCGAAATAACTTTCCCGCCCAGTCTTTGGAACAATACGGCTGCATACTGAGCAACATTCCCAAAACCCTGAAAACTGGCAGTAGTTTCCTCCAGTTTAAGACCCAGATCTTTCAATGCCTCTCGTACAGTGTAAATTACACCGTATCCGGTCGCTTCAGTTCTTCCCAATGATCCCCCCATGCCTACCGGTTTGCCAGTAATAAACCCGGGATAGCGCCCGCCGTGAATCGTTTCAAATTCATCCAACATCCACAGCATATGTTTACTGTTGCTCATAACATCCGGAGCAGGAACGTCTATGACCGGTCCCACCACTTTGGCCAGCTGTCTTATCCAACCGCGGCATAATCTTTCCTGTTCGTTTTCGGTCATATTGCGCGGGTCACAGACGATTCCGCCCTTGCCCCCACCCAGAGGAATATCTACCACTGAACATTTCCAAGTCATCCACATGGACAGGGCACGAACCGTGTCGGCAGTTTCATGGGGATGAAAGCGAATTCCGCCTTTGGCCGGACCGCGGGCATCATTATGCTGAATACGGTAGCCGTTAAAGATTTTTGTGCTGCCATCATCCATATGCACGGGTATGGTGAAATGGAATTCACGCATGGGCTGGCGCAGCAAAGCACAAGTTGCCTGATCAAGACCGATTATCCGGGCAACCCGATCAAATTGAGCCTGGGCATTTTCATAGGGATTGTAAGAACTGACTGTCATTGGTTTTCCTCCTCATTGAGTTATTATTAATTCATTAATTCATAAAAACAATTATATATGATCATATCCAGGATTTTATATATCTTTGTAATCAGTATTCTGTATACATATTATCTCTATTATCACGCAAAAAGATGGCAGGTTCAAATGAATGAACGAGCCATCTTTTATCAGACGGATGCAGAGCGGAAATTCCCCTCATTAAAATCAGCTTTTATTCTCACCCTGTTTAGCCAGGTATTCTCTGATAATCATTCTAACCAAAGCACTGCGAGAAATCTGATTGGCCTTGGCCAGCTCCTTAATTTCATTTACTTGCTTTCTAGTCAAATAAAAAGTTGCATGCTCAAATTGATCAGTTGCCATTTTTACCCCCTCCCCCGCCGGATAACTGGATATTGGGCGAAAAATTGTGCTTTGTGCTTATTATATGTTGGAAAACAAGTATCGGTTACTCCTTGAAAGGCAAATTTAAGGAAGGGATTAAATATAAGCATTATATTTATTAGTTTTCAATTTTAAATTTTTCTATATTACGTAACGGGATCAGAAGCATCAGCTCCTGATCCCGTCAGAGCGTCAAAAAAGGTGATTAGCTGCGTTATGCTCGCTCTGTTGATATTTATTCTGCATACATGGCATCGATTAAATCTTTGTATTTTTCCTTCACAACTTTACGTTTTACCTTCATGGTGGGGGTTATTTCACCGGTTTCCTGTGAAAACTCATGCTCCAGCAAGGTGAACTTTTTAATCCGTTCTACCTGGCCAAGATTCTGCTGACGCTTCTCAATAATATGTTCATAAAATTTTATTACTTGGGGGTTTTTGAGCAATTCTGCCCGATTGGCAAAGGTAATCCCTTCTTTAGACGCCCAGGCTTCAAGATTCTCATAAGAAGGAACAATCAGGGCGGAAACATATTTTTTCCCGTCGCCCACCACCGCAATATATTCAATAAAATGATCCTCCGCCATGAGGGTTTCAATCAATTGCGGAGCTATATTTTTGCCGCCGGAAGTAATGATGAGGTCTTTTAATCGGTCAGTAATATACAGATAGCCGTCTTCATCGAATCGGCCGATATCACCGGTTCTGAACCAACCATCCTCAGTGAACGCTTCCTTGGTTGCTTCAGGCTTTTTATAATATTCCTTGACCACGTTGGGGCCTTTGGCTTGAATTTCTCCGGTCTCGGGATCAATCCTGATATCTACCAAAGGTGCGGCAGGCCCGACCGAACCGAATTTAAAGCAATGGGGGCCATTCATAGTCAAAACCGGTGACGTCTCCGTTAGTCCGTAGCCTCCGGTAATTAACACTCCGCAATAGAAGAAAAACTTTTCAATTTCCTGGTTAAGGGGTGCACCGCCATAATTTAAATGATGAAAATTGGTGCCAAACAAGGCGCGGACTTTATGCAGCACCAGTTTATCAGCGA
The DNA here is from genome assembly GCA_012729495.1 of Syntrophomonadaceae bacterium. Lineage (GTDB taxonomy): Bacteria > Bacillota > Syntrophomonadia > Syntrophomonadales > Syntrophomonadaceae > Syntrophomonas_B. The sequence continues at coordinate 3,931 of JAAYCZ010000189.1, forward strand.
TTTTCCTTTTTAAGGTAAGGAAAGCTCCCGGTTGAATCCCGGCCAGAACCAGATCCCCATGCTGCTTGCCAATCTTTACCGACCAATGGAAAAGTTTTTGTTTCATCGGCGAAGCGTCCCTGATTCCAGTATAGAGGGTGGAATATATTTTCTCAAAAAGGCGCGGGGCAGCGTTCATTACGCTCGGATTGGCTTCAGACAGATATTGCAGAACCTCATTGTGATCCTCGCAATAATATAGCTGCATACCCATGGATAAAATACCTAAAGACCATGATCCTTCCAGTACATGGGTCAGCGGCAGCATGCACATGGAGGTATCGCCTTCGTAAAAGCAGTTCGCCTCAGTATACCGTCCGACCCCCCAGGCATTATGCATCATGGTTTTGTGAGTATGCACGGCACCTTTCGGTTCGCCGGTCGTTCCGGAAGTATAAATAATCTCCGATATATCATCATAAGTGGCCTTTTTCATAATCTCTTCGATATCATTTTTTCGTGGTGATTTCCTACCCTCGGCCAGGAAATCATCCCACATAATCACGCGTTTATCAGCGTGGATTTTGGTACCGCGGTGGAATACAACAATCTTTTCCAGACTCGGACATTTGTCCAGCAACGGATAAGCTTTGTCATAATGAACCTGTCGGCCGACAAAAAGAACCTTGATCCCAGCATCGTTGATTATGTAGGCTGCTTCTTCTTCAGTATTGGTAGCATAAATTGGTACGACAACACATCTCATCAACTGTGCTCCCAGATCTGAAAGGTGCCATTCCGCCCGGTTGCCCGAGAAAATTCCGATCTTATCTTCTTCTTTGATACCGGCATTGAGTAATGCTGAAGCTACCGCAAACATGATCTCCGTCATCTGGTTCCAGGAAAAAGTTTCCCACTCACCGTACGGTTTGTGATGCATGGCCGGTAAGTCTTTATACTTTTTTGAAAAATTAACAACCATGACCGGAGTTGTCTGCCATTCATCAAGGTGCTTCTGAAAATCTTTTTCTAATTCGGACCGTTCTTTTTTATACTTTTCAGTGTAATTGATCCGAGGTGGTATTGCCTTCAACGTATCGTAAGCCATCTCCTACCTCCTAAAATTTTATAAATATTAATTAATATTATAGCACATCGTAAAATTACGGTTCGAATTAAATTATATTTTGTAATTTTTAATAATAATATTTATTATTTTATACCCTTAAATTAATTTCTATAATGTATCACGGCTTGTACCCAGTCAATCGTCAGATCAATCCATGTCTGCTGGCGGCAGTGATACAGGTTATTGCTTATCTATAACTGACGTTTTAATTCTTCAATATTTTCTCTCATGGCGCGGCGACCGGCACGAATTATTTTGGCAATGGCCGCGGTATCATTCAGGGATGTTCCTTGAACTCCGGGGTAAATGGTCATATCCGAATAAATCTCTTCTTCCATTTCAGATGTTTCATAGATTAATATGCTCAGCGTGCGGGAGATGATCTGGGGAATGCCTTTAACCTGTGAGTCATACATTTCCTGGCCCAGATTAACGCTTAATATATAATCTGCTCCCATTATCTTGGCTATTGAAGCCGGTACAATTTCCTTTAATCCTCCATCCACCACTTTTAATCCTGCAAAATCTTTCGGTATAAAGGTAACCGGGATGGAAACGCTGCATCGAACAGCTTCACTGATCAAGGCATCCTGGACGACAAGTACATCGCCACGCTCAATTTCCACATCCTGATTAGTAAAGATAATTTTCCTCCCGCTGTTAATATCACAGGCGATAATGGCCAGTGGCATATTGACCTCGGCCAGCCTTTTTCCCTCCGTCAGCTCATAAATCATTTTTTCCAGTTTATCTCCCAGAATAATTCCTTCCAGCGGCGCTTCATAAAAAGGACAAAGAAAACTTAACAGATATTTAAAAGTTCCGATCAGGTTGTAATCAATAAAATCCGATGGACTGAGCTTCATGGCTATGGATTGCATTTGATAAGGAGAAATTCCGCTGGCATATAAAGCTGCAATAATACTGCCTGCACTGGTGCCGGAAATATATTGAGGCTTCAGCCCGTTTTCCTGCATTACCTGAAGCACGCCAATATGGGCCATTCCCCTCAAGCCGCCTCCGCCTAAAGCCATCCCGATGCTTTTCATGCTCCTCACTCCCATTTGCCATCCAAAAAGCGGGTAATATTTTTAGCGCTCCTGCTGATCCGCTAAAGATTTTAAGTCCCCGGGGGCAACTGCTCCCACAGTTAAATTCAGCGATTGCATTTGGTAACCATATACCGGGATAACTGGCCTATGATACGGCGGTTATTGTTAATAAGTTCCTGCCAGAATTTTTTATATTCTTCCACCTCGGCTTGAGCGGCATAGAATTCAATTTTCTCCAGCATGTGTTGATGCATGGCTAATATTTCTTCGGTCTGAAAACGCATTTTATCTTTGTCAACCCGTGCAATACCAGCAGCCACATTTATCACCTCCATTTTTTCAAAAATAAATGCCCGGCAAATGAGCCGAGCATTTATTTGTTGGTTGACTATTCAACTTCAGGATCCAGTTCACCATAAACAATGACATCGTGCATCTTGCTAAGCTTATCGATAATATCAACATATACCACCAGGTGAATACACGTCCCCATCACGGGTTCCGGGCATTGTACTGTAGGCATGATGGAGAAACAGGGACTGTCCGGATCCTGGCAGCATCCTTTGATTTCATAATCAAAGGTCCAGTTATTCAGGATGATATCCGATTCGCTTACTTCGTTTCTGAATTCTTCAATCGTCAGCGGCGGGTCAAACTGGCATAAATCGATGGTCTGTTCATAAATGTTGCCGGGCAACGTAAAACAATGATATCTGCCATCGTCGAGAATTAAAAACAGAGTGATATCAAATTCGATAATAATCCTAACCCGGTTGAAATTTAGAATCTCATCGGCTCTTACTACCTTTACCTTAAAATCCTCAACCGCGCTTACGTAGTGGCCAACCGTATCTGTTAAAACCAACGGAATACATACGCAATCTTCCAATACTTTGACTTGCCTGGCAATGTATTTGGCTTTGACAACTTTTGCATACAAGTCCAGCCTGCAACCCTCAGGAAATTCACACTTAAGTTCTGACATCTGACTTTCCCCTCCTTTTTCTCTAATAATCTTCGACCTTTCGGTCTGTCGCAGAAATTTGTCAGGCTAAATTTCTACGATATATTATGAAAAAGAGGAGTAATGTGTGATTAATGTGATTACTATTCTTATACTAAAAAATTCTTTTTAATCAGGCATTGTTAATAAAGAATTCTTTGATCCTTCGGCCCATATTCTGACGGCGTTCTTCCAGCGAATGAAGGGGAATTATTTTGGAAGTTTCGTTTTTCTGGTCGTTGCGCTTGAATCCTTCAATTTCAGCGGCGGGTTTTTGTGGGGTGGCCCCCGCCTGCAACAGCTTAATCTGCCGCTTTAATTCGGCATTAATAGATTCAGCTTTTTGCAGGCTTTTTTTAAGATTGAGCAGATTCGTTTCATAAACCCTTAATTGCCGGCGCAGGTTTATATTTTCCGCTATCAAGGAGTCACTTCGTACTTGCTCAGATTGTACCAACGTGACTGAAACCGGTTCCTCAATCGTCTCCGGCTGCAGTGTAACCATCTGTTCCCGTAGGGCCAGCAACTTAAAAGTTAAATAATATATGATAATAAGGTTTTGGCCCTGCATAATCATATCCCCGTAAAAATCTATTATCTCAGCAACATAACAAAGTTCTTGACCATTATCCAACTGCGGCAGGAAATCTGCCAGCGCAATACGCTCCTTTATTGCATCTCTGCGGCTTAATGGATGTAAATTGCCCTGTTCGTCTTCCATAATAAATAATGTTTCCGTCTGAACTTTTAATTCAACCGACCTGCCCTCAATTTTAACCTGTTGAAAGCTTATTCTGGTCTTCAGGTCTGAAATTCTTTTATATCTGATAGCGGTGGTAAATTCACGTTTATACTGGCAGGTTCGGCTTTCAGGCAGCCGGGCAACAACAACTGATGACCAGATGGATACTTTCTCCTGCATAGGACCATCTCCTTGTTGAATGATACAAGCAAGCATTCCCGATCACTACGATGATCTGCGCCGCTTGTAATATTTATATGGCTTGGGGTGTTTTACTATGTTAATCGGGTATTCTTTTTAAACAGCAGATAAAGGGATTACGGGTACAGGTAAAGTTCATTTGCCACAACAAAAAAAGGCTGCACCCTAGGTGCAGCCACAGTTTGTAATATTTAATTATTAGCTGAAGCGATCTTTATTTCTTCGTTTTTGGTGCCGTATACGAAAAGCTCCACGGTTTCGGTAAGCACGTCAGCATAAGTATAGGATACCCGACGGTCAACTTTTCTCTCATTTAATTTTACTACAAATATATTAGGGTAAATGGATTCGAGTACCCCTTCCTTCTCAATAATACGGTTCCTTCCGCGGTTCGCTTTCAATCTTATTCTGCTGCCAACGAAGGACTCCAGGTCTTTCTTGATTTCCGAGATCGCCCTGGGTGAACTAATCACATTACCACCCTCTTTATTCAATATATCTTTTAAAGCATAACCCATTAGTCACCCAAAGTCAATAGCAAACAATTAGTATATATAAAAACGAACCACGTGTCAATAAAATTTATGGGGAATTTGGCTAATGGCTCTAACTAAAGTGATATAGTCCTGTAAAGCTAGATTTTCGGGACGCAAATTAGGATCAAGATCTATCGTATGCAATATTTCTTCCATAATGCTTTTGTCGATTTGAAAATAATTGGTAAGAGAATTTAATATTATTTTTCTTCTTTGTTGAAAAAAAATGTTTAAAATATTCTTAAATATTATTTCTTCCTCCGGCGCAAGCATTTTCTGCCGGTAAGGGATAAATTTTAATATTGCTGAATCAACTTCCGGACGCGGATAAAAACAGTTACGGGAAACATTCAGAACATGTTCTACTTTGGCATGATATGCTACCGCAATCGTCAAGCGTCCGTACTCTTTACTTCCCGGTTGGGCCAGGATACGCTGCGCTACTTCCTTTTGCATCATTAAAATGGCTGAGTGCATGAGCGGACAGCTTTCCAACAATTTAAATATAATTGGACTGGTGATGTTATAGGGTATATTGGCGCAAACCTTGTAGGCAACAATTTCTTGCAATTGAAAAGCAACGGTTAATGCTGACTCTATATCGGTTTTGAGTATATCCTGAAAAAGTATCCTTATATTGTTAAAACCGGCCAGCGTTTCTTCCAGTACCGTTTCCAGACGCTGATCGATATCGATACATAAAAGTCCCCGACTGCGTGCAGCCAGTTCTGTGCTTAAAGCACCCAGACCAGGTCCTATTTCAACAACATATTGACCCTTGTCTAGCTCAGCGGATTCAGCAATCCGGGTTAAAATATTTTGATCGATAAGAAAGTTCTGTCCCAGTCCTTTGCGAGCATATAAATTGTGCCGCCGCATGATTTCCTGTACTCCTTTAACCGATGACAGAACCGACATTTTAATTGCTCCTATCTCAATAAATTGATAAAAATCTATAATTGATTCCACTGCAAAAACCTAGTTACTTATACTAGTAGAGGAGACTTTAGTCTCCGACTATCCCTGAAACGCCTATATGTAGGGGAGACTAAAGTCTCCCCTACGGTATATAGTGTATAAATACACTTTTTGCAGTGGAATCATAATTATATCTTGAGAACACAGTAGGCAGTTATTGCTGAGATTGGCAACCGTGATGATTATGAAAACTTACCAACGTTCCACCGTGCCTTTATTTTTTAAAAAACAATATCAAACACGTTTGGGGTAAAAATAAATTAGCAAAGTCTCAATTGTTTTTTGAAAGAAAAACTAAAGCTATTATACAACAACACAAAAAATCCTTCTCACAAACTATGTCAGAAGGGCTAATAGATCGTCAAATAGCATACACCCGAGTCAGTGACCCGGGTGCAGGTGTTTTATTATTTCATTTGTTCCTTCATCATTCTGCCTAATTCAGCTGCACTGCGAGCATAGCTAAGAACCGGTTTGCCCTCGATCAGACCGGAGGCAACATCATTAATTTTCTTAACCATATTGGGATCAGTCGTAACCAGAACATCAGTTACTCTTTTATCGCTGCTGGAAATTCTTTGTTTTACCATTTTCTTCACATTCGCTTGTTTGGCTGCAGTTGACATGGTTTGTGAATTAAGGGTCAGCCCTACCATAACCACTATTTTGCTTGTACTTTTAGTACTTAATTTGCTGGTAGCGGTGGTGCTGGTTTTGTTTGTGTCCATAGCCGCATCAGCGCCAGCTACTACTACCGTGGCATTGATTACTCCGGGTACTGCCTTGGCTATTTCGGAAAAGCGATTGGCCATGATACGTTTGTCTGATTCAGTTACCTGAGCCGGATTCGAAGGTGTAGTATCCGGCTTGGTATAAGGCTTCTGCGACTGTTTGCAACCGGCGCTTATAAGAAATACAGCCATGAGAATAAATAATAACCACTGTTTCTTTTTCATGATTTTATCCTCCCTTATTTATATTTCTTCAATCCTGTTCGAATATTGAATTTGCGTCATTTTCCTTTTATTCTTACCATAGTTTTTAACGATTTTATGATATTAAACCAAAGAAATATCTGGGAAATAAAAAAAGCGGAGAGTTTCGTCTCCGCTTGGCTGCTGCAGTTTTGTTTTAATTTAATACGTATACTTTTACCGTCCTTCTTCCCCAATTCATGCATTGGGAATAACTCTCCATAAACAGATCCACCGTATTACCCTTGATGGCACCACCGGTATCAGCAGCACGTGCATACCCGTAACCTTCAATATACAGACGACTCCCCAGGGGTATGACGCGGGGATCAACTGCTGCCATTCCTACGCTTGGCGTCAAGCCGGTGGCGGTTCTGAAGCCCGTGTAAGTATAAGCCGAGGCTTGCATGTATCTGGCCTCACGAAAATCCAATCGTTCGCTGCCACGAGAAACAGAGGTTATACTGCCCATGGCAACAACCCGATTCTGGGGTTCCTGCACTGTTTCGGCGGAAACGATCTCGCGTTTTCCTTCTTCTCCATTGTAAAAGGTAATTTTAATGGTATTGCGCGCTATGCCATTCTTCCCTGCCTTGACGGTTCTGGTTAAACCTCTTTCCAGGGTAGGATCATCAACTCGTTCATCTCCATACGGTATCGGTTGATCCTCGCTTACGATTTGCTCTGTCACTCTGATAACTTCAATTTCCTGATTGGTACTGACCAGGTTCCCCGCCCGGGTTTTGATAATATCCTTGTCTCCCAATTGAAATCCAGCCAGACTGACTGCTTTTTCGGCGGTGACCGGAGTAGTATAAATACTTTTCTCAGTGCCATCCGCCACAACCTTCACTTGAAAAGCTCTCGTCACTACTATTTTGGTGTGCTTTTTGACTTTGCTGTCAAGTGATGGTTGAACTTGATCCATTTTACCCAGCTCTATATTGTTTTTTTGTAGAATGTCCTTTACTGTTCCCGAAAATAACACTCTTGTCTGAATGAGCTTTCCATCTGCTGCTATGGTGACTGGTTTTTGCAGCGCAAAAAACATACTTGTCAGTAGAATCCCCAGTGTCAGCAGGCTGGCAATTAGGATCGTGCCTTTCCTTGACCAGGCTAAATCCATACTTTACCTCCCTTGATTGTTTGTTCTCCCGCAGGAGAAGCAATACTGGTTTACCCAAAATAACAAATAACCCGCCAAAAGTCAAATTTCCTCCCTTAATACTGGCTTGGCTGCCATTTATTTGTTAATCAAGATTAAACTATCTTCACTTTATATATTTAGCATCTTTTCATTATTTTATTCCTTCACAGGTAAAAAGATTGCAGAATTATAATATTTACCATTTTTTATTTTCGCTTAACTTATTCATATTTTCGCCTATATAATCAGCAGCAGTTACGGTTTAATCCATAAGTAAGCTGTTCCATCAATTGAGCAGCGGTCTTTTGCTTCTGCTGTACAAACCAGGGCGCGATTTTTTAACCGTATAGGCAATCATTGACATTTTAGTCTATGTGATATAGACTAAAACCCGAGGTCGGAAATATATAGACTAAGGAGGCTTTCATGAAAGACTATAAATTTACCGATAGTGAAGAAAAGTTTGCAGCCATCCTCTGGCATAACGAGCCGATTGGGTCGGGCGACTTGGTGAAGCTATGTGAAAAAGAAATGAACTGGAAAAAGTCCACAACCTATACCGTGCTGAAAAAATTATGTGACAAAGGCATTTTCCAAAATGACCATGCCCTGGTTACCTCTTTGATAAAAAAGGATGAATACTACGCCAGGCAAAGCATCCGTTTCGTTGAGGATACCTTTGGGGGATCCTTGCCGAAATTTTTAACCGCTTTTATCGGGGGTAAGAAATTAAGCAAACCGCAAGCTGAAGAATTAAAGAAATTAATTGATGAGTACAAGGAAGGGTAGTAATGAGAGAACTTTTTCTTACAATTTTGAACATGAGCCTTACGGCCAGTTATGTGATCCTTTTGGTGATCCTTGTGCGGCTGCCCCTCAAAAAAGCTCCCCATATCATCTCCTATGCCTTATGGAGTGTGGTGGGATTTCGCCTGGTAATTCCTTTCTCCTTCGAAGGCATATTCAGCCTTTTGCCACGGCATACGAATCCTGTTCCTATCCCGCATGATATCATCTATCAGCAAAGTCCGCAGATTCACAGCGGAATAGAAGCAGTCGATGCATTGGTAAACAAGACGCTTCCTGCACCGACGGTGGGGGCTAGTGTTAATCCGCTGCAGATTTATACGGAAATAGGGGCATACATCTGGATTGCAGGCATGATCGCCTTACTCGTCTATAGCCTGGCATCCGTTTTGATCTTAAAAAAACAGCTTAAAAGCGCCTCGTTAAGCGAGCAGAATATCTACACAGCAGAAAATCTAAAAACACCTTTTGTGCTTGGCTTTATCCGCCCCAGGATTTATTTACCGGCCGGACTTGGTGCTGAAGAGAGAAGCTATATTTTACTCCATGAACAGACCCATATCCAGCGCAAAGATCCTATTATTAAGATATTGGCTTTCTTCATCCTGTCCCTCCATTGGTTCAATCCGCTGGTATGGATTGCGTTCATTTTGATGAGCAGGGATATGGAGCTTGCCTGTGACGAAAAAGTGTTGCAAGCAATGGCCGCAGACATTAAAAAACCTTATGCAACTTCATTATTGTCGCTTGCTGCGGGAAGACAAATCCTGAATGGAAGTCCGCTGGCCTTTGGGGAGGGCAATGTAAAAGGGCGGATTAAAAACGTGTTGAACTATCGGAAACCCTCTTTTTGGGTGGTGGCGACAGCCATTGTGACTATTGTTGTGGTTGGCATAGCCCTCATTACCGATCCCCCGCAGGGGGATACGATTCAACCAGGATATACCGTTTCAGACCGTGCTTCCGTAACATCGGAAACAGCCTATACTACGAAGTATGACATCGTTGAAATAGAATTTCTTTCTGATATGAAGGGCTTTAAATCAACCGACAAATTTACCGCCACCGACTCCAAAATAGTAGCTTATATCGATACAACGATAAGGACCAGCCAAACGTATGCCCAAAAAGACGACCTCAACAACCATCATACCAATAAATATAGAATCCAATTTTCCAATGACGCTGGGGGATACAGCTGTGTGCTGTACTACGATACGCTGTATGACAAGGCCTATCTCGTCAATGACGGCGGCCTTTTCGCAGCAGGAACAGATTTTGCCCGCTATATTGATTCATTGCTGGAGAACACCCACATCACCGGCCATATAGATGACACTGCGGCTGTAGAACTGTTTAAGACATATGGATGGACGCTCGACTACAAGATCAATACGATCACCGACAAGCTGAACGATATCCGTATCTTGTCGGGTTTTCACCCCAACGCATACTATTACGCCTTTAACAATGAGCTCTCCAAGGATATTGGCCTGGACATGAGCAGATATTCGAATACCACGAATATCAATGTTGATATTTATAAGCTTCATGAGAGCATGCCGCAGGATTTTTATCCCATACAGGATTGCCGCGGCATTGTGGTGAAAAAAGGGGACAAAATAATCGGCGCGTTCATCAGCGCCGGTCGGCACAGCGCTTTAAATGCCTGTAGTTTAAAAGCAAATCGCTTTGAAAAAGTGACCGGCCAAACGCTTTATACGTGGCTTGCCCACATAATTAAAGCGGACCGCACAGAAGCAAGACTATCCAAATTAAAGCCAGAACAGGTGATCGAGGAATACTTCACGGCGCTGGAGCGGAAAGATGTCCAAACCGCGGTCTACTGTCTCTCGAAAAAGACTCTCCTGGAGAAATTAACCGTAAATATGCCGAACGAGCGGTTGTATAACCAAGGAATCAGCCTGCCTCTAACAGATTCTGATAGCGGAGCGAAATCAAGTTTTGCCAACCTGAAGTCCGCCAAACTATTAAAAGCCGACGCAATTGACGAATCTGATGAGAACACTAAAAAT
>JAAYCZ010000190.1 GCA_012729495.1 Syntrophomonadaceae bacterium
AACAAGCGTAGACTTGCCACAGCCGTTGTGACCAAGTATCGCAACAAATTCACCCTGGTCAACAGACAAATTGACCCCGTTCAGAGAGCGATTTTGGCTGCCGGGAGACTCATAGGAGTGCAATATTTCTTTTGCCTCAACAGCTTTCATTGAAGCCCACCTCTCCCGTATAGCTTTCGGCCGTTTCATTATGTGTCGTGAACAGATGTATAAATTTACATTCCGGCTCCGCTTTTTATATAACTTCTTATATATCCCGTTAGTGTCTATGGACGAGTATATAACTCTTGCGCAGATGCTAACACAACGTCAATTGATTCACAAGCCCCCCGGGGGGTTGGCTAAGGCCCAGTAATGGCGGTGTTAACAGACAAATAATAGATACACAACTGTCTTAAGCATACAGCTTAAACAGAAGCTGGAGCATATGAACGAACTGCTTTTAAATGCACAGAAAGCACGATTCGGTCAGTCAAGCAGAAAACGTACATAAGCTCTTGAAGGCGGGAAGACATGCAGAAACAAACGAGGGACACAAAAAATATACAGAGAATTTGAGACTGCATATGCAAAGTGGTTTAGTATTCTTCAGGCGGCTTAACTTCTTGCTGCTTTTAAATCTGTACGCCGTGTGTATATTTCAAATGGTTCACTTTCTGATGAGCGCTTGAAAACACCAGAAAAGTCTTATCTCATGCGGGTTTGACGGTAAAAATCCACTGGCTTCAGAAGAAATCGGCTGCTTTGCAGATATTCAGAAAAAGTGCGAGCAAGCTGTTAGTGCAAGGTATGGTTTGGCAAAAATAGAATTCCAGCATAAATATCGAAATATGTGTTATTTGTGCTATTGATAGCATAAACTTGATTTTAAAAATATTTCATGCTATGCTATCTGTTTTTGACTTTCATGGCTATACCATTCGGGATCGAAAAAGCCCATCGGGTGGAATCAGTAAGCGCATTTATGATACTGACGGAGAAAGCTATGAGCCGAAGGAATTGCTTGAAGCCTATCTGAAGTTCGGAGGAATGCCCGGAATTGCCAATGTGGGGTTGGATACCGACAAGGTACTGACCCTGCTGGACGGCGTATACTCTACCGTGGTTGTGCGTGATATTCTAGAGCGCGAGAGGCGTAGAGGACAGCGGCAGATCACGGACCCAGATCTGTTGAGAAAGGTCATCATGTTCCTTGCCGACAATATCGGCAACATCACGTCCATCACATCCATCAGCAAAAAACTGGTTCAAGAAAAGCTGCTTGACAGTAACCGGAACGGAAATCCGTCCGTCCATAATATTCAGGCATATGTGGGTGCTCTTCTAGAATCCTATGTGTTTTACGAAATCAAGCGTTTTGATATCAAAGGGAAAGAGTACCTGCGTACCCTTGGAAAGTATTATATTGTGGATATAGGTTTACGCAACTATCTGCTGGGTTTCCGCGATATGGATACCGGTCATATAATCGAAAACGTCATTTATTTTGAGCTGCTGCGCCGCGGCTATAATGTTGCAATCGGAAAAGTCGGTGACAAGGAAGTAGACTTCATTGCCACCAGCGCCAATGAGAAAAAGTATATTCAGGTAACCGAATCCATGAACGATCCCGCTACAAGGGAGCGGGAACTTTCCCCGCTTCGCAGCATACGGGACAATTACGAAAAGGTCGTCATTGCCGGTAACTGCAATTATCCTGTGATGCAGGATGGAATCAAGGTTGTCATGTTGACAGATTTCTTATTGAACGGCTGATTGTACATTTAGTGCTGCGCTGTACCGAGAAATGGAGGCCCTCCTTGAGTCGGTGATTCAATTGGATTATATAAAAACCGTGATGCTCATAAAGCGTCTGCGATTTCTCGCAGACGCTTTATGCCAACACGAAAGTCAAATGGCTCCCGCGGATGTAATTGACCTGCTTACCCGCCGCGACCACGTTCCCCTATGCCGTATGGAATAAGGCAGGCGTGTTCAATACAACCGAGGGGAATGCGGTGGACTACGACTATATTGCAGCATTCATTGCGAAGCTGTCGGAGCGCTTTCGTATCCGTGAAATTACCTATGACTGCTACGGAGCAGAAAAGATACGACGCGACCTTGAGGAACTGGGTTCAGAGCATGGCTTTGTTGTCTTTCCCTTTGGTCGAGACCCCATCGTTTTTTGCACATATTCAGGCCCGCATACTGGAATTGACGAAGCCATACCTACATGCTTATACATGGGACAATTTTTCGATCATATGGGTTTTGATGTCCTGGATAAATGGTATATCCTTAGCGAATTTACAGTCATGAGGGGGATTTTATAATTAGAAGAGAGGAGACTCGTTAAGTTTTGCGTTTCTGAATGGTGTGTTATAAGTTTTCTTCCGTCTGTACAGTTTCGGTACCATCTGTTGCTTCTTCATCTGCGGGTTCTTCGGCAGGATCGTCTATATCAATTACTTGATTGTCGCCGTCCCAGGATACTTCAAGCCCCATAGCCTCTGCTATAAAGCGTAATGGAAGGAAAGTCCTGCCACAAGTTATTTCAGCGGCTGTATTCAGTTCTACAGGGCTTCCATTGACATATACTGTTCTGCTGCCAATTGTGATTTTAATTTCGATATTATTTTTTGAGACAGTCACCGTCCGAGTTTCGCCGTCCCACGTAACATCACAACCAAGCTGTTCGGTAATAGCTCTGACGGGAATCAGCGTTACCACGCCTTTAATGTAGGGTGGTACATCAAACTTAATAAGGTTGTTTTTAACCGATACACTACCTGTGTCCAATGTAGCGGCATCTTTATACATCTGGGCTATCAGCTCCGCCGCGCTGTTAACCTGAGCAAGCTCCTCATCGAAATACAAGGTTTTTGCCAGCATAAAACGTTCGTTGATTGCTTTTTTGACTTCTGCCTTCTTCGCATCTATCTGCAATTTAAGGTTTTCTATTTCTTCGAGTAGGGCATTCGCACCCTCTGTATCACCAGATGCTAAGAGTTCTTCATACTGAGCTTCAAGCTGTTCTTTCTCCTTGCTAATTGCAGACTTCTGTTGCTGGAGCTCTCTCTTACGCTCATTGAGTTCCTTTCTAAAGGTCTTCTTGAGATTTTTGCCCTTTTTCCCATGCACAACAGGCTGCTCAGCTTCATTATTGGGATCAATCTCAATTGAGTCTTCGTCCTGTACAATTGGGGATTCTGCCTCACCTAAGTCGCTGTCTCCATCGGGCTCTACAGCCAATGCAGTTGCCGATACTGAAAACAACATTGCTAACATAAGAACGGTTGATAGGAACTTTTTCATTTGTACCCTTCCTTTCTTTTCCGTCTCCGAAAAAATATATGCCTCCAAAGAGGCATACAGAGAAGTACTGTGCCCTCTTCGGTAGCCCGGCTGTCATAGCAAATGCCTTAGACCCGTGGTTTTGCGTCCCTAATTTTCATTAGGTTTGCCTTTATCGGAGTTCGTTTTAGCTTGTATTGTCAATATATAATAATTTACAATCAAGTCAAGAATAATTAGACCTACGTTACTAGAATGCATAGCAAAGCCCCCGCACCAATTGGTGCGGGGGCTCCGTCTATCTAAACGCGGTTAGGTGTTGTAGATGTAAGAATTTCAATTAGCCTGCATAAGTTACCA
>JAAYCZ010000191.1 GCA_012729495.1 Syntrophomonadaceae bacterium
TAAACTGGAACTACTATTCTTTCTCAACAGCAGAATGGGACGGGGTTGTTGACACCTCTTATGCTTCTTTATTTAGGGCCATCAACACTGCATACAGCATAACTCCCAGCAGCATGCCCGCCATAATTACCAGCAACCATCCATATCCCCGGAATATATACAAGGTAAAACATGATAAAATCACTACTCCGACCAGCAGGTTTTGCCAGAAAACATTCCAATGCATTACCCACTTGCCGGTATAATTCCTCTGTTCACGGAGGTGGCCCTCCAGAGCCTGTCGGTAAACTGCAGTTGCAGGGAACTGCCGTGCAAATGATTTTTGGGGACTGTCCCCGAAAATCACTTATTAGTTAATCTGTATAACTCTCAGATCGGTATCTTCAATTGGTGCAACTGCGGAATCTGCATTGCTGATGACTACCACTGCCTGGGCGCGGGTGGCACCGGCCTGCGGCTGGAAACTTCCATCGGGGAAGCCCTTGATAAGTTGGTTGGCACTGGCAGTAGCCACAGCATCTTTAGCCCAAGCGGATATTTTATTGCTGTCGCTGAAACTTAAAGCCGTACCGCTGCTCTGCAGTTTGTCAGCCTTTACTATCATCACGGCCATTTGCTCGCGGGTAATAGGATCGTCAGGACCGAATTTAATATCGCTGTAGCCGTTTAGAATACCATAGGCATTGGCGGTGGCTATGTAGTCTTTGGCCCAATGATGACTGGTATCATTGAATACTTTGCCGCTTTTGCTTTCCAGCTTAAAAGCTTTAACTACTAAAGTAGCAAATTCTGCTCTGCTGATACTATTATCGGGTTTGAAGCTGCCGTCCGGCATGCCGGTGACCACACCCTCAGCCACCATCTTTTGAATAGCAGCTGCCGCCCAATGGCCCTGGATATCGTTGAGAGCAGCCGATGAGGTAGTTGCCGGCCCCACCGTGAAAACTGCGGTTAGCATAAAAACCATTAATATAAGCCGGGACAGTCGTATGTTTTTTTTCAAAATTCTCTTCCTCCTCAATTCCTTTGCAATCAACTCTTGCTTCCATTTGTAAAAAATCAAGGCATCCCTAAAAAATATATAATTATTCCTTCCATGCCCCCATGCCATAGTCAAGATTAATAATTTTTTAGCTGTTATCATGGGTGTTTTTAACTAATCACACTTTAAATTTGTTCTATTTTATGGTGTATTTTTGGTTTTTGAGACATTTGCCCTTGCTGTCGTAAGCGTATACGGTAACGGTACCGCCGGTTTTAAGGCCGGTCATCCCCAGGGTATAAGTATTGTTTCCTTGATAGATCATGTTTTTGGAATTGATTTTAACCGAAAATACATCCGCACTAGTAAGAACCGTGAAACTGGTCAAGAGGGGAGAATGGCTGGCGGATATCTGAATAATCTTACTGTTTTCTTCCGCAACTAAAAAAGGTGCAGCAATCGGCTGGGCAAGGGCATTTTTACCGTTAGCGGCAGTAAGTCCGCCGCTAATAAACAGCCAGTATTTTTTCCCAACCGTATAAGCGCTGGAAGGCTTCACCTGGACGCTGGTTCCATCAGCCGAGCGCACCAGCGAAGTGCTGACCGAGCGATTGCTGTCATCAGTAACATAAATATTGCTGCGGTTGACTGAATTCGAATCCAGCGGCAGACTGAATTTAATCGTCCATACCTTTTTGGCATCGGTCGTACCCTGCAGCGGCCAGGAGTCAAATCCGGCGGGTATTGAGGCCGCCCCGGCCGGAACTGCTCCGGCCATGAGCAAACAAATTATCAGCAGGGGAATAAAGCTTCTTTTCATGGTTTTCACTTCCGATCTTTTTTATGGGGTTAGGGTCTGCACTCTTATGTCTGCAGGTATATAGTAATCCAGTATTGACGTAAATAATTTGCTGTCGTTTACCAGTTTGTAGAGACTGTAGGTGCCTTTCAAATCGGCGGATGGTGCTATATTATAGGTTTTGGAACCGCTAATCTTTACGGTTACATCATTTTGCAGGCGGATATTGCGATCTGACACGCTGATAATGGCATCAATCTCAGGTGCTGCTGAACCGCCTGCAGCAGTGGAATAATTGTTATAGGCAAAACCAATGTTAAACTTGTTTCCCTTTCCATCGGTTACCCAGTCTCTGGTAGTGTAAGTTGTCCCATTTACGGTCACCGTCACTTTATTAACGCTGGAATCCGTATAAATGTCCATGGAAGTTATCACCGTATTATCAAGTATGGTCTGACCTACCACAACCGAAGTAATGTATTTTACCGGTACCGCCAGGAAAATATCCTGCAATGGCTTTGTGTTAACATAATGGGTCAGAATGTTGTAATCAAGCAAGTATTGCAATGTTCCCTGGTAGTAATGTGAGGGTAAACTTATTACAATTTGATTTGTCGCAACGATATTGTCGTTAGCCGAAACCAGTAAGTTTTTCGGAATAGTCAGGCTTACCGTCTGTTCGTTTACCGGGTCGTAGTTGGGTACCGGCGGCAGCTCGATGGTTATTTTCGTTTCGCTATCTAGCTTTACATTTTCCGGCTTGGCCTGCAAAGCGGTCATCACCAGGTTCCAGCTGGCGGCATCAGAATCGGCGGTAAAACCTTTTAACAGGGCTTTTAATTTGCTGGCATTTGATACCACATCCTCTGCCCAGGTGCAGCCATCAAGTCTGATCGTTATGGTATCCCCACCGGAAACCACATCTGATTTATTAAGCTTGTTTCCGCTTAAGCGGGCCGAAGCCTTCGAACCGATTTCCAGATCCGGCGTAGCAGTCACATCCTTCTTTCCTCCTGCAATCAGGGCTTGGGGTACGATCACACTGATCCAGTGAATATCATAATTATCACCAGTATAATCAGGAACCGGCGGCAGTTTAATTGTAACCACTGTATTGCTGGTACGGACAACGCCTGCCGCAGTAATTTTGTTTTTTATCTTTTTCCACTCGACGGTGTCATTGGTTGTAAATTTATCGAGCAATACACTGTAACGGTTGACGACATCAGTTGCCCAAGTGGCATTTTTCAAAGTAATTATAATCGTCTTGCCACCGGCGATAATACTTTTGCTGTCTGGCGGTGCAGTAATGGCAGTTCCGGATAAAACCGCGGTGATGGCAGAGATAGTGAAAGATGTGGTCGTAATCTCTGTTGACGCGCTAGTCAGGACTGATTTCGGTATATTCAAAGTGATGCTCAAATCATTATCTATAGAAAATCCTTCATAAGCGGGCAGGGTGATGGTTACAACCGTATCGCTGTCGCGCACAATTTTGGTAGAAGGGCTGTTTTTGAAATAGCCCAGCGCGTTAGCCCATTTGCTACCAGCAGCAGTAAGCCCGTCGAGCAAAGCATTGCGTAGGCCGGGGTCAGTTGCAACCTCGGGTGCCCAAATATCGTTACTGAGGGTTATGATGATCGTTTTCCCCCCGGCAACGATATCATTTTCAGTGATGCCACTGACGGCTGTGCCGGATAATTTGGCAGATTGATCGCTTACCGGCAAAACTTTAAACGCATAAACCGGGTCAAGTGCCGCAATCGGCGGTGTAACGTCGATTAAAGAACCCGGAACAGTTAATTGCACTTCCATTTCCTTCTCAATATTAAAGCCGTTGCTCCGCGGCAAGGTGATAGATACGGTAATATCACTAATCCGAACGAAAGTGGCGGAGGCTTTAATCACATCCAACGCGTTGCTCCACTTAGTTTTATCTGATTCGCTACCGCTCGAAACCGTAAAACTATCCATTAATGCATTTCGATTGTCTGCCTTACTTATAACATCGGGGATCCACTTATGATTGGTCAGGGTAATAATGATGGTTTTCCCGCCGGTTATCATATCCGCTTCCGTCAGCAACGGGGCTACCGTGCCGGTCACCGTCGCCGCACCGTCAGCTTTAATTGTAAAAGTGTTGGGGGTTAAGGTCACCGGATGATTGTATTCCAGCAACGTAGCATTTATGTTCACGGTTATGGTCTGATCGGCCACTATGTCATATTTTGCAACTGGTGGGAGGGTTATCGTTAATTTTTTCTTAGCGGCATCAAGTCTTATCGCATTGGAATCTATTGCGGATTTTACCTGACTCCAGCTGTCGGTATCAGAAGCTGCAGTAAAACCATCGACAAGCGTCCTAATCTTGGCCGGGCTGGTTGCAATATCTGCCTGCCAGGTATTATTGGGTAGAGTAATAATGATAGTTTGCCCTCCATCAATAGCGATATTGCTTTCTGTTGGGCTATTAATTATCGTTCCCCCCAAGGTAGCAGTCGTAAACGAAGGGGCGATGGTAAAAGATAAAGGGCGCTGTGAAGTTGCCAGGTCATTAGTTATAAAGAGTTTTTTATTCCAGTTTTCAAAATTTGCTTTTATGCTCTGTGGCTCTAAAATTCGGTAATTATCCACTGGCGGCAGGGTAATAGTAAGCGTGCTTTTGTCATCTAATATCTCTAATATATTCGCTGGATCGGGAAAAGCCTTTAAGGCTCTTATCACCTTGTTCCATTCAGCTGTTTCATTAGAAGCACTGAGACTTTCGAAAAAAGCATTCCTTTTATCATTAATATTAATTATATCTGCATTCCAGGTATTATTGGTCAGGGATATGCTGATGATTTTTCCTCCATTAACTATGTCCGAAGCAGAATTAATGTTGCTGATTAAAACTGCCTGACTATCAGCTGTGATCGTGAAATCCAGCGTATTGGTTACCGGATCAGAAGAATCGTTCAGTAATGACGGCGCAATGCTTACACCGATAATCTGGTCGGCTGATATATCGTATTTTTTTACTTCGGGCAAGATAATTTCGATACTATTATTATCTTTATCATATTTAAAAAAGTTAGCTTTGGAGGTCGGTTCTGCTTTTATTTTTAATGCTGCTTTCACTTTATCCCACTGGAGTCCATCATCATCAAATGGGGCCACCAAACCATCAATCAATGTTCTTAGTTTTGCGGTGCTTTCCACATCGTCGGCCCAAGTATTAGTGCCTTTAAGAGTAAGGGTGATGGTGAGAGCTTTCTTGTCAGGATCCTCACCTGCACGAATGTCTGTTTCTGTTATGGGGTCGGCGCTTGAGCTTAAGCCCAGATTACCTCCCAGTTCAAACGTAGCTGCCTGGCTAACGAAAGGCAGCAGGCTTATCGTCAACAAAGCCACCGCCAGGCTGAGAAGCAGCTTGCTGAAAATAGACTGATACCACATGGTCTTTTTCCCTCTCCCGATATAATTTGTAAAAAACATGATATTCCTCCTTTTTGTTCAGTATCTATTCATAATTGACTTTTTGCAGTGGAATCAAATCTATATTTATATCGGCTTTTTCGGATTTACTTTTACTTAAATTTGATTCTAATTTCTCTTTTGAAATGTTGAGTGATTTTCGGGGACAGTCCCCAAAAATCACTCAGTCGCGGCTGACCTACCATTTGTAAATGAAGAACCCTCCGGAGGGCGGAGAATGCATTGTTATAAATCATACCTGCTCTTCATACATTGTATTGATTTCTAAAAGAAGGAGATATGAAAATGGATGAGCTGGTTTACTATTATTTCGGAAGCCGTAACTTGCGCTTGACAACTCCGCAGCTGCAGGGTACGGATGTGCAAATTCTCCAGTTCCTGCTGAACATGTTGCCCGATAATATGGTACCGGGCAAGCTGGTGGAAGACGGTATATTCGGCCCTCTCACCCGTGCCGCGGTCAGGAACTTTCAGAATTATTTTGGCCTGGTAAGAGACGGAATCGTGGGGCCGGAGACATTCCTGCGTCTGGGGCACAGAACCGGCAAGTATGCGACTGGCGAAGCCGTCTTTTCATCGCGGATTTTAAAAAGTGGCGCCCTTGGCAAAGATGTAACCGTTCTGCAGAACCGCCTGGCCGCCTACAAAAAACCGTATCTCAATCGCCGCGCCGACGGCCGTTTTGGTCTATTTACCGAAGGTGCCGTGCAGCTGTTTCAGTCCGATTTTCCCGATCTGGTCGCCGATGGCGTTGCCGGCCCCGACACTTACAACAAAATATTTATCCACGCCCCCCTGGGGGGAAGAACGTTGCGGCTAAACGACCGGGGACTGGATGTTTACTGGCTGCAGTATTACCTTTACCAATTAAAATATTACCGCCGGGAAATAAACGGCTATTTTCAAGCGGCCACCTCCACTGCAGTCAAAGATTTTCAAACTGCAGCCGGCATTGCCATCGATGGTATCGTCGGGCCGGAAACCTACCTGGCGCTGGGCACAAGTATTGCCTTTCCCCAGCAGGAATATTACTACCGGGTACAGGCCGGCGATTCCGTTTTTAAAATCTCCCGCTTGTTCAAGCATAAAATGGAAGATATCATCAAGCTTAATAACTTAACCGCACCGGATTACATCATCAAGACCGGCCAACTGTTATTGATACCGCCGCCGCTTAACTTCCATCTGGCGGAGAAAGGCGAAACCCTGAATAACGTGGCCTCTAATTACGCCTTGCCTCTTATTGACCTGCAAAAAGCTAATAATCTTGTTCCCGATGGCTTCCTGATTCCGGACGAAACCGTCGTCCTCCCCGGTTATAGCACCGACCTGCCGGGGGAAATAGCTTTTCTGCAGCCAACAGATAATAGAGACGATTTGATAAAATTAAATCCTGATACCGGAACCGCAACCCGCCTGGAGAGATTTGCAAATCTAAGCCGGAGGGAGCTATTTCTCAGCAAAGACAAGAAAGCAGTCGCTCTGCTGGCCGACGAAGGCCGCCAGATCATTATCTATGACCTGGCCAAGGGAACCTCCCGCAGTTTAAACATAGCGGAAACCGCTGAATCAATCGATTGGTCCTATGACGGCAGTAAATTGGCTTTAAGCAGCGGCCGGGTGATAAGCGCGCTGGACGGAACAACGCTCTTCTCCTTTACCGGCATGATGCCCCAATGGTTTACTGATAATAAAAGCCTGCTGTATTTCGACGGCATCAGCACTTTGCGGAAAATTAACATCGAAACCGGCAACGACCAGCCGGTGTTGGAATTACCTGATTACAATATCTGGTTCTTCACCTTTGCAGCTCCGATAAATAAACTGCTGGTAATGGCATTTGTAGATCCGGGCCGAGTAACCTTTACGTTGCTGTATGACCTTACCAGCCAAGAGCTGATCGAAATCAGCCGCAATGACTTTTTTGGCGAATGGTCAAGGACGCGCGACTACTTCCTGCTCCTGCAGCGGGATTATTTTGGTGAATTCTTCCCCTGGTTTTACCTGAAAGTCAACCGCTACTTATGCGAAGTTGCTCTAGTAGGCGAGGAACTCTACGGCAAGGATGTTAACCTCAACAATAACAACTTCTCCCCCGCTGACCAGGCTTTTCTCATGGTTTTAAGCAATCCTGGCACCTTCTATCCGATTCCGGCTATCAATCGCGATATCTATGCCAAAACGCTTAATTCCCGGCTCCTGACCCAACTCACTATAGAGAAAAAAAGCTACAGCCCGGTGTGGTTGTAAAAGAAGAGAGTAACACCTTAGCCACCCAGCCATTTTACATCCGGGTCATTAGCTCAGTCGGCAGAGCACCTGACTAATAATCAGGGCGTCCGGCGTTCGAGTCGCCGCTGACCCACCATTGAAAACATAAGTCCCGCCTTACTTGGCAGGACTCCAGAGCGAGCAAAAAAGGCGAAGAGCAA
>JAAYCZ010000192.1 GCA_012729495.1 Syntrophomonadaceae bacterium
GGTTTCTTCAACCACCTGTCTTTTCAGAGCCAATTGCCGCTCATATTTTACATGCTGATAAGAACAGCCGCCGCAGGTGAAATAATGGCGGCAGGGCGGTTCGGTGCGATCCGGTGAGGAGATAATGATTTGATCCAAACGGGCCCGCTGGTAATTTTTCTTTTCCTCGGTGATGGTAACTGCTACCGTTTCACCGGGTATTGTATAGGGTATAAAGGTTGCTTTGCCTTCGATTCTGGCTACGCCTTCGCCAGCATGACTGATTCCATTCACAATACATTCCATATATAATGTCTCCATGTTAGTTATCAAGTGAAAGTGTTACATAATTCAAATAACCATGCAATACTGTCACTCTAAGCAATAGTAAAGTGACGATGCCATGTGGCATCTAGTGCCGAACGTGATAAGAAGGCAAGCGCAGCGCAGTCTGAGCGTCGGTGAGTCTCACAAATGCCTTAGATCCCCCCTACGGGAACTACATATGTTATCTGAAGATCACAATTAAGGTCGCTTCGCTACCGCTCAGGTTGATATTTTAAGGGTTTCATGGATAATTAAAATAGTTTAATTATGCAAAACTCTCAAGCAGTAAGCCTTCATACAAAATAGGCCAGGTAAAATTATTTCACCTGACCTTATGATTTCTAGAATTGAATTAATTTAACCTCTTTTTCTGCTATTATGCTCCGGCAGCCAAACCCTCACGGAAGGCAGTAAGATTTACCTGTAATGCTTTGGCCGGAACAATCCCGGTGATTGCTTTTTCCACTTCTTCTGCCGGAATACCTACCGCCGCAGTCAGCATCCCCACCAGTACTACGTTGGCAGCGCGGACATTGCCGCAGCGGGTGGCGATGGCGGTAGCATCAATAATGGTGGTTTTGGGTAATAAAGCGGTGATTTTCTCATGGATATCGTCAGGATATTTTTCTTTACCGCTCATAACCGACAGCGGATTGACCCTTTCATTGTTTATTATCACCATTCCGTCTGGTTTTAAATAATCCAGCCAGCGGGCGGCTTCAATTTTTTCAAAAGCCAGAATGATATCGGCATCACCTTTTTTAATAATCGGTGAATAGACTTTCTTTCCGTAGCGCACCTGGGAAACTACACTTCCGCCTCGTTGCGCCATGCCATGGATCTCGGAGACTTTCACATCAAATCCCATCTGCACCGCCACCTTGGCAATGATGCGACTGGTCAAAAGAGTGCCCTGTCCGCCGACCCCAACAATCAGGATATTGGTAACTTTGTCCTGCATCTCCTACACCTCCGTTTGCTTGATCGCATCGAATTTACATACCTGCTCGCAGAGTCCGCAGGCTATGCAGCCATCGTTGATCTGGGCTTTTTTCTCTTCATCCTGGAATGTCACGCCGGTACATCCGACCCGGATACAAGATTTGCAGCCGTTGCAAATTTCGGCATCAACGTAAATCTTTCGGTTTGGCTTGGGTGTTCCAGGCAACAATACGCAGGGACGTTTACAGATAATTACCGAAGGTTCCCGCCGGGCCAGTTCTTCTTTTAATGCTGTTTCCAGTTCGCTGATCTTAAGCGGATCGACCACGCGTACATTTTTCACCCCGATGGCCTTAACCAGCGCTTCGATATCCAGTTTATTGGTGGGCTGTTTGGTAATGGTAACCCCTGTAGCCGGATGATCCTGATGTCCGGTCATGGCGGTGGTGTCATTGTCTAAAATCAAAACGGTGGAAGTGCCTCCGTTGTAAACCACATCGATAAGGCCGGTTATGCCGGAATGAACAAAGGTGGAGTCCCCGATAACGGCTACGGTTTTGGCGGCAAATTCGGGTCCGCGGGCTTTTTCCATCCCTAATGCCGTGCCGATGCTGGCGCCCATGCAGATGCAGGTATCCATTCCTTCCAAAGGAGCAATCGCCCCAAGGGTATAGCAGCCAATGTCACCGGCCACCACCAGGCGCATTTTGCGCAGCACATGGAATACTCCGCGATGCGGACATCCGGCACATAAAAGCGGCGGACGCGCCGGTACTTGCTTGTCGAGATTGAAACCCGGCGGCATGGGTTGGCCGCCTAATTGTTGTTGCAGATACTCGGTGCTGTATTCACCCAATAAAGTCAACTGATCTTTACCGATTACCTCAATCCCCCATGACTTGACCTGCTCTTCAATGACCGGTTCCAACTCTTCAACTACGAAAAGCTTGTCTACCTGGGCAGCAAATGATTTGATAAGTTCCTGCGGCAGCGGATTAACCAGCCCCAATTTCAATATCGAAGCATGGGGGAAGGCTTCCTTGACATATTGATAAGGTACGCCGCTGGTGATGATTCCCAGACCGGTATCGTTCATTTCGATCCGATTCAAGGGAGTTGTCTCCGCATATTCCTGCAATTGCTGCAGGCTCTTCTCTACTTCCACGTGACGTCCTTTAGCAAAACCGGGCAGCATAACATATTTGGCGGCATTTTTTTTGTATTCCTTCATGGGTACATCCTGTTTTGCGCCGGTCTCCACCATGGTCTGGGAATGGGCCAAACGCATGGTAATTCTGAGCATCACCATGGTATCAAACTGTTCACTTATCTCAAACGCAAGCTTGGTATAATCGAGCGCTTCCTGACTGTCGGAAGGTTCGATGACCGGCATTTTGGCAAATCTGCCGTAGCCGCGATTGTCCTGCTCATTCTGGGAAGAATGCAGTCCCGGATCATCTGCCGATACGATGACCAGACCTCCGTTTACACCCGTATAGGAAAAAGAATAAAGCGGATCGGCGGCGACATTGACCCCGACATGTTTCATGGCTACCAACGTACGGGCTCCGGCAATCGAAGCACCGGCACCGACTTCCAGGGCTACTTTTTCATTGGGTGCCCATTCTGCATATACATCCGGAAATTCAGCGAAACTGCTGACTATTTCGGTGCTGGGCGTACCCGGATATGCTGTGGCTACCGTTGCTCCCGCTTCATAGGCGCCGCGGGCAATGGCCGCATTGCCTATCATCAACTCTTTCATATGAATCCTCCTCTATACTACAAATAAAAACCTCCCCTTCACGCAGGAACGAGAGGAAATGCTGCTTAATTCCCAAAAAAATAATATCATATTAGGCAAGAAGGTGGCAATGTTAAATAGCTACTGCTGATGCGAACAATACCAGCCAACAACCGCTTGCTGAATGAGTTTGGCCATATGATATACATGGGCAAAATTTTGTGATGGTGCTTTGCCTTCAGCTTGATTATAGCCTCTTTTTTCGACAATAGCAGTCAGGGCGTAATCACCTATCGCGGGAAGCGCTTTGGCTACAGCGCGGCCGGGAAATATTGGACCGCTTCTGAACTGGATGTGCCCGATTTCGTTTTCTTCCCCCACCGCTGCATCAACGGCGATAAATTTTCGGTCGGCATGACGTTTTTTTATAACCATCATTTCCCTGGTCAGATTACGGGCGTGCAACGGTTGATCAAGGGTGCCGCAGACAATCAATGCAGGGAGACTTTCCTGCAGCATGGTGCCGGTCAGCGGCCCAAAACAATCCAACAAATGCCGGTTGGATCCAATGCAAATAAATACTGGAAATTCTGTTGTTTCGGCCTGACAAATTGCTAAAGCGTCGGTAAGCAGCTGGCCGGTGATGG
Organism: Syntrophomonadaceae bacterium; assembly: GCA_012729495.1. Classification (GTDB taxonomy): domain Bacteria; phylum Bacillota; class Syntrophomonadia; order Syntrophomonadales; family Syntrophomonadaceae; genus Syntrophomonas_B. The sequence goes on from JAAYCZ010000192.1 coordinate 3,640, forward strand.
GATCACGATAATCGCTGTCTACGAACATCATTTTATCTATTTTCCTAAAACATTTTCCAGACTTTTAATAAAGCGCTGATTGTCGTCCGGTTTACCTATGGTGACGCGTATGAAATCCGGGTAGCCAAAATGATCGCAGGTACGCACGATAATGCCCTGCTGCAGAAGATCATTGAAAACCGTCCGGCAGCTTCTGCCACAATCTACAAGTATAAAATTGGCCTCGGACGGTACATAATTAAGTCCGAGACGGCTCAGCTCAGCATAAAGATATTGTTTGCCCTCACGATTTAACTGCTTGCTTTTCAGCACATATTCATGGTCATCCAGGGCCGCCAATGCTCCGACCTGGGCCAAGGTATTGACGTTAAACGGTTCCCTGACTCTTTCAATGGCTTGGGCGATAGCCGCAGTGGTAAGCGCATACCCGGCCCGCAGCGCCGCCAAGCCATATATTTTGGAAAAAGTCCGGCTGACGATTACATTCCTGCCTTGGCGTACATAATCAAGACTGTCAGGAAAATCCGAGCTTTCAACGTATTCACTGTAGGCTTCATCAAAGACGATGATTATATCATCAGGCACCTGCTCCATAAATGTACTTATCTGTATAGATGTAACCATTGTCCCGCTGGGATTGTTGGGATTACAGATGAAAATAATTTTGGTTTTGGGGGTGATTGCCTGAAAAATTCCCTCCAGATCAAGGGTGTAATTTTTCAGTGGTATTTTAATGCATTCCGCTCCCATGATCAGCGACACAAATTCATACTCTGAAAAAGTAGGCTGGGCGAAGATGACCTGGTCATCCCGGTTTATAAAAGCTTCCGCCAGCAGTTTTAACAGCTCATCTGATCCATTGCCGATCAATACAGAGTCGGCCGCAATGCTATAAAATTCAGCCAAACGCTTTTTTAATTCAAAACAGTTGGCATCGGGATAGAGATGGATTTGCGGCAAATTTTTGGTGATGGCTTCCAGAGCCCGCGGAGAAGGCCCCAAAGGATTTTCATTGGAAGCCATTTTTATAATGTTATCGATTCCTAGTTCCCGTTTTACTTCCTCAATCGGTTTACCCGGGATATATGGCTTGAGATCGAATATTTCCTTTCGGGCTTTGTTTTTAACAAAATCCTGCATAAATACATTCACTCCTATTTTAATTGAGTAATCAGCCTGCTTTTATCAGTTGGGTTTTAATGTACTGAGGCAAGACAAAAGCCGCCTGATGAACCGCCGGGCTGTAATATTTCATTCCTTCCGGAACCGGTCTGTCGCTAATGATTTTGCGCGGATCATGTTTTTTGCTGCCAATAGTGAAGGTCCAAGGCCCGCTGATATAGGTTGGTACAGTGCTCATATATATATGCGCCGAGCCGAAAGCAGAACATATATTACGATAAATAGAAGTGAAAATGTCTGCATAAAATATTGGCGATTCTGATTGCGTGACCATCATTCCGTCATTGTTCAAAGTTTGAAAAACGGAAGCATAGAAAGAACTGGTGAATAATCCCACCGCCGGTCCGGTGGGGTCAGATGAATCAACGATAATTAAATCATATTTCTTATTGGTCTTTTGTACATATTCGATTCCGTCTTGAATTATGATATTGGTACGCGGATCTGAAAAACCGGGCTGAAAACCAGGAAAATATTTTCGGCAGATCTCAGTCACCTGACCGTCAATCTCAACCAGGTCAATATGTTCAACCGCAGGATGCTTCACGATTTGGGTTAAAGTGCCGCCATCACCGCCCCCGATGACCAAAACGTTTTTTATACCGGGATGGGAATGCAGGGCTACCTGGGTTATCATTTCGTGATACATAAATTCATCATTTTCAGTGGTCTGGACGATTCCGTCCAGCAGCAGCATTCTCCCCCATGTTTCAGAATCGGCTACAGTAATTTCCTGATACTCGGATTTCTCCTGATGGAGAATATTGTTTATTTTCCAGCTTACGCCATAATCCTCAGTATGCTTTTCATAAATCCAAGATCCGTTCAATTGTTTATCCTCCTGCTTATTTAGTCATTCTCACCATCATTCTGATAATTTAAAAGATCCGCGATTAGCGTACAAGTATTTTTAATTGCCGCAGGATCGTCCAGGTCCAACGGCAACAGACTGGCTTTGATAATTTCATTTATATCATTATTCCAATTACCGGTCTGCCATTGCAGCAAGCAATTTATAAATTCCTCTTCCATCTTTCCCTGCATAATTTTATCCAGCAAGGAAAGCAAAAAATACATTTCTTCCTGGCTTATTGATATTTGTTTAAAATGAAGTCTGGATATCATCGCCAGGGTGGCATCATATACTTTTTTCAGGTTATTATCCATATCGGCCATTATATCGAAACCCTTTTGGCATCCATCATGGTCTGGCGCTTTAAATCAAAAAGAATGGGAATGCGTATGCCGCTTTGGCCATCGCGGTTTTTGTCTATATAAATAGCGTAGTTAGGCATGACTTCATACTTTTTAAGTTCGTCACTCTCTTCCATTTCTTCCTTGCTGATGGGACTTAATTTCAGCATCAGGTCGCACTCATTTTTCATGCGTTTGGCCCCCTGCAAAGTCCCGTCCGGATTCAACTGTACCAGACACATGACCACGATTTTTAAGTTCTGGGCCAGCATCTTCTGGGTTTTAACTATTTGTTCGAGGATCTGCCATTCCTGCAGTTTGGGATCATGCTTTTCCATACGGCCGATATAGTCAATGATCATCATATCAACTCGCTTTTGGGTCTTGAATTTGCGGGCAATCGATATAGTTTTTTCCGGTGTCAGATTGGGACAGGGATAAGAATAAAATCCGCTGTCGCCCAAACGTGAATAGGCGTTTAAAATCCTGGATAATTCTGATTCATTGATTTCACCACTGCGTACCCGCTCATGTTCAATACCTGATAATATCGATCCCCAGCGCAAGGCTATCTGTTCCCGACTCATTTCCGTATTCAGATAAATGACATTGTGCCGCTCTTTTACTGCGATAGCCGCGGCAGTATGTAAAGCAAAGGAAGTTTTACCGTGACCGGTCTGGGCACCGAGAATGATTAAATCCCCCGGTTTGTAACCCAGCGTTATTTTGTTCAGGCTGTCAAAGCCGGTGGGCAGTCCGTCAAGCGGTATAACCCCTTTATATAGTTCCCTGATTTCTTTATAACGCAGAAAGCGTCTTTCTACTTCCTCATAACCTAGACGGGCCAGGTCGCCGGGAGTATCTATGCGATCATCAACTTCCAGCGCCGTCAGGTTGGTTAACTCCTCTTCTGCCAGCATCAAGGTCTGCTCAACGTCCTGATCAACCTCCTCGTTTAACAGCTGGTAATTTCTGCGCAAAAACATCTCAAATCTGCGTAAACGGGATTTATCTTTTACTCTTTTGATCCAATATACAATATTTTCGTCATCGATATAATGCTCAGCAATATATGTCAGTTCATCTATATCTTGTTGATTCGTAAATATTCCCAGGCTGTGGCCTTCTTTAATGAGCTCCACGAAGGTGGGGTTAATTTCTCTTTCATACAGGCTGGTGATAAGTTCAAAGACGGTAGCATGCAAAGGAGAAAAGAAATCAGCGGCCTTTAAGCTGTTGTATGCTTCAATACATGCAGATTCAGCATGCAGCATGGCAGATAATACTCTTCTTTCGCTTTCGAGGTCAAATAGTGATTCGTTATACTGACTGCGTTCCAAGATCTTTAAACAGCCTCCTTGCAAGAATAATCTGCTTATTGAATATTATACCTTTTGCGGCAGAAGAAAACAGCCGGGTATTAACCCGGCTCGGATTATGCTTTGCTCTTGAGTTCCTCTAAAACCTCCGGGGGGACATAAATTTCATAATCATGAGCAGGGTTTGGACTTGAAGATTTACTGCTGTTTAGCAGCATTGATTTGGCATTTTTATTACGTTTTTTAAAATCGATGATTTCTCTTTCCGCCTCATTTACGGAACGAATTTCTTTGCTCATCCAGTTGTGCAGGACACTGTCAATATACTCCGGACCACCGTTTTTGGTACGCTGACACATGATTTCTCCGGCTTTCATAATCATCTGATGAGAAAATCTCCAGTCATAACGCCATTTATAATACATTTTCTTCCTGGCATCAGCACTCATATCAATTCCGGTAAAATTTCCGAACTCAGCAATATCAGGATCGAATTGGTTGGTACGGAGGTTACTTTTTTTCGTATCTACATATTTGCTGAAATAGGTTTCCAAACCTTCAACCGTATTTACGGAATACTCCTTAAGATCTCTGGCAATGCTGGTAATTTCACGCGGGTTGTGGATGTTGCGTTCAAACGTCATTTCCAGCATGCAAAGCAAAAATTCCGGGGTAAATCCAAGGTCATCCAGCCATTTTTGTAATTCGTTCTCCATTTTTACACTGAGTAAATTGCCGCTCTTTTTGGCAATAAAATCTGCTACGATCTTGAAATGAGGAGATTTAATTCCGGATAATTCTTTTACTTGTTCCTGTACAGCACGTTTACTTTTTTCCTCTTCCAATTCCAGTTCCAATTGCACGATTTTCTGCTGATATTTTTCCAGCGCCACCGAAGCAATTCGTTCCTGCGTGGAAATATTTAATGGATGGTCACGGATAATCAGTTCCTGTAACCGTTGCATCAATGGTTCCAGAAATATGGTTTTATCGGCGAAACTTTTACTTTTGCCGTCCTGAACTTCAATCAGACCCCTTTTGCTGATTTGGGTAAGCTTGCGGGATATCTTTTGCGTATTCAGGGTGGGACAGCAGACCAGCAACTGTCCGGCTTTGATTCCGGTTTGAAATAATGGTTTGCTGTGTTCGTAGGCATAGAATAAAGCTGCGAAGAAACCAATATCATCTAAATTAAGCTCAAGTTCTTTGCCATAATAAAAAACCGCTCCGGGTAAATGTGCAAAACCCCAGCGGTAGACCTCCAGTGTAGCATAATCATCTGACATATTTTCCCCAGCCCCCAAACATAAAGTAAGAAAATTATAACATTTCTTTTTCTATTAACAAGCTTGAAATGCATGAGCGAAAACTTGAAATAATTATCTTGTAAAGAAAAAAATGAGCAGAGTTGCTCTCAGGGCAAAAATAAATTATTTAAAAATGTTTAATACGGGGACATCACCCTAAAGGGTGTGTCCCCATACCCCACAACGCCTAAATCACGGGCTTTTGGCCCGCCTTGCTCATCACCTTTTTGCCCGCTCTGATTTTTAGACTTTATTTAAAGTCTAAAGCGAGGAGATTATTTCTATAAATAAGAGGAAACTTTATTTAGTTTTTCAATCAATTCAGCATATTTGTTGCCGGTAATGCTCTCCTGATAAAAACGATTTAGTTTCATTCTTAACTGCAAATAGAGCTCTTCGGCTTCCAAAGCCTGGTTGGTTGCTGTAGAAACAAGATGGAATGGTAAAACTTTTTCTTCGCTGGTTGTATCAGCATCAAGCTGATATTCTTCCAGCCATTGCGGAATAACTGTCGCTAAATTCATTTCCTTTTTAATCAGTTCAGCCAAAGTCTGTTGGGCCTTTTCTTCCCCGTGAACCAAAAATACCTTCTTGGGCGTACCGTCATATTTTTTCAGCCAGCTCATTAACCCCGCCTGATCAGCGTGGGAGGAGTAAGCTTCAATTTGTCTGATGTCAGCCTTGACGGTTACCTGCTCGCTATGAATGGTAACTATTTTCTCACCATCAAGTATCTTACGGCCCAGGGTTCCTTCCGCCTGATAACCGACGAACAAGATGGTTGATTCGGGGCGCCAGAGATTATGTTTGAGATGATGCTTTATTCGTCCCGCTTCACACATTCCGCTGGCGGATATAATTATCGTTCGGCCTTTAACCATATTAAGCTGCATTGAATCTTCCTGGGAACGAGAATATTTAAGGTTGGGCAGTTCCAAGGGATGAAAACCTTTATTAACAAAATTCATGGTTTCATCATCAAACAAATGACTGTTCTGCTTGAATATTTCAGTTGCGGCAATAGCCAGGGGACTGTCAATATAGACATCAATGTTCTTGTCCAGCTCACCCCTAACGTAAAGTTCATTCAAATCATAGAGCAAATCCTGGGTTCTTTCCACCGCAAATGCCGGTACGATTAAATTGCCGCCCTTTTTCATGGTTTCATCAATAATTATTTTTAATTTTTCCAGGCGATTTAAAACATCTTTATGAAAACGATCTCCGTAAGTCGATTCCATGATTACATAATCAGCGTTTTCAATAAAAGTGGGATCTTTAATGAAAGGTTGGTCTTCCTGACCCAGATCACCGCTGTAGACA
>JAAYCZ010000193.1 GCA_012729495.1 Syntrophomonadaceae bacterium
CAAATTATTACTATCGACAAAGAAAGGCTAATGAAAAAGATCGGCACGTTAGATAACCAGCGTATGGCAAAGATTAATGAAGCAATAAAAATTAGTTTAGAAATTCAATAATCGTAGAGCTAGCCGGTCTTTTATAGGCCGGCTTTTTTTGAGACTAACTTAATTTTATTCTGATTTATTAATTCTTACTGAATATTTTCCTGCCTTAATAGCTTTGCGGGGATTTGTTTTGAAATTCTGGTATCGTTTATTAGCATTCCTAAATACCTGTTCTTTATCGCGCCTATCAATGGTTAAAACATAAACAACCTGAAGGATATTTACGATCTGATCGGTTACTTTAAAGATTATGCGCACTCCAGCACTCCGCAGTTTTATTTCTTTGCAACCAGCTAGTTTTGTATTTTGATAGTTGCTTAAATCTTTGCCGATCTCATCAGCCCGCTCTTCAAGTCTATTTATAGCATTATCTACAATATTCACAACGGAGTTATCTAATTTTTCGTATCCTTTTACAGCATCCGGATCAAAGATTATCTCAAACCGCGCTTTGCTCATTTACTGGACCGCCTAATATCGCGCCATTTCACTCCTATTTCGGGGTTCTTTTCTAATCTCTCTAATCGTTCACTTAATACCCGAAGTTCATTCTGTTCTTCTAACTCGATTAGCCTGGAATACATATTTTCATAAGTTTCGTAATTGATTATTACAGCATCAAATTTACCATTATCAGTTATAACTAACGGCATATTTTTAGCTTGCTTGCGTATGCTCGCAAATTTCTTTGGTACATCAGATGCTCTGATTACTTGATCCTGGTCAAATTTTGGTTTTTCCATAAGCACACCCATTTCTATATAACCTCCTTTATTAAAATATGTTGCGTTATATATTATTATACATATTATATCATGTAAAATATTTTAAATAGTAAATAAGAAATATCTAACAAAAATTAATATAAAGACATTTATCTTGTGGATTTCAATCCAGCCAGAAGTAGCGAAAAAGTGCCTTTTCCGTGATCTGAATCTTATATCGCTTCATGCGTGTGTCTCCCGAAATCTATGAAAGGCAGCGGATGCTTCCTGAACATTACCTTTTTCGATATCGTTGTATCCTTCCTTTAACTTTGCATGAATTTCGTCCGTTGTCATCTGATCGGCATTTACGGAAGCCGGTGCTTTCGGTAGTGTTATAGCAAAGGGTATTCCACCGGTCATTGAAATCTGCTTCAGATAAATATCTATCGCCGTAGACATAGGCATGCCGAGCTGTGCAAGGACCTCCTCAGCCCTTCTTTTTACGTCCGGATTAACTCTCAAATTTAAAGTCGTTGTTTTTTCCATGCGAACCATCTCCTTTGATATTATTGTAACGACTTTGTCGTTACTTTTCAATGTGTTTTACCTATATAAGTAAAAGGGGTTTCAGACTCACATCTGAAACCCCTTGGTAATATACTTTAATAATTTTGTTGGTGGAGGAGGGGTGTGGCCAAGTGGTAAGGCAACGGACTTGTTTGTAGGAATCCACCTCAATACAGTCGGTCATAATATGATGCTGACCGCAGTTTTATACCTATAATGTGACTGTAAGATTATTGAATCCTATTGTATTGCGGTAATCAACGGACTTGGCGATACCTTTTATAATCTGGATACCCAGAGCGTTTTTTGAATCTTCGTACTGGAGAGGATTGAATCTTACACCGTTATCCCGTACGCGGAAAATAAAATCGTTTTCTTCCATAAGGATGCGGATATCGATAAAACGGTCTCCCGGATGTTTAAAGCCGTGTGTAACGATATTCCCTGCTATTTCCTCGATAGCCAAAGAAAGTTTGCCAATTTTTTTGCTGTCCTGGGAATACTGCTCGCAAAATTCCGAAATGCGCGTGGAAAGCTCCATCACCTCCGCCATGTTGTTCTTGATGGATATGTCAAGCACATGTCTATTCCTGGCCACATAATCTGCGGGCAGCATAAGAAAACTGTTCAGGGAAAGAGGCCATTCTTTATTTTTTATTCTAATCTGTATTATAACGCAGAGCAAAGCGACGACCTCGCCAGCGGTAAAAGCAATCCATATGCCGTCTGTACCTAGTAGGCGAGCGAGTATGAGTGCTGTTACAACCGGGCCGACCAGGGCATGGACAATACTGACGGTATTGGCCATGTAAAAATTCTTTACGGTTTGGTAATAATACAGTAAATTAATCACAACAACCGAGATTGGCAGGCTGAAGCTGAAAAGCTGAAGCGACCTTATGGCAGCAATCTGTGCGTCGGCCCCATCATTCAGTATTAAGCTTACGATAACCGGGGAGATAACAAACAGCACTGCTGCTATTAAAACGTATATGATAACTCCGTATTTCATGGAAATTTTAAAAACACGTTGGATTGCCCCTATGTCGCTTTCTCCAAAGAAAATACCTGACATGACGGATAAAGTCGTGCCAATTCCCAACATGACAGGCTGAAGAAACTGGTTAACATTGTTTTGCAAAGAAAGTGCTGATACCGCAAGCACCCCTCCCACGGCAAACAAAAGGTTGTTTAAAATGAGCCATTTGGCAGAAAGAGAGACGCCGTTCAACAGGGTGGGAAACCCTACGGAAAGAATGCTTTTTGTTTCAGGGAGAATGGCTTTATCTTTGGTCAAATGCAGCGTATTTCTTTTTTTCATAAAATGGGTAAGGCCTACGGCTATCGCGGCGGTATAACTGATTGAGGTTGCAAGTCCTACGCCGAATAGGCCAATATGCAGCTGGGTAACAAAAATGAAATCCAGGATGATATTGAGAATTGACAACACAAGAACACTTACGATATTCAGACCCGCATCGTCATCCAGGCGCGTGTATGACATCAGCACTTGTGCAAAAATCATTGGGAACGACCCTAGACCAATTCCTCGAATAAAATCGGCGGTTTGCGGCAATATGCTATCTTTTGCGCCAACGATCGCCGCAATCTGTTCGCTACACAGAACCAACAACAATGTGATGGCAATGCCGGTTACTGTGCACAGCAGGCATCCGGCGGTAAAGTTTGCGTTTATTTTTTTAGCATCACCTACACCGAGATGTACTGAAGAGCATGCAGTGCAACCGCTGCTAAACGTTCCCCCCAATGCCGAAACCAGTATAACCACAACAGGCAGCGCATAGCCAAATGCAGCCAGGCTGTCCGCACCCATATAATATCCTATAAAACATCCGTCAATAAACGAGCCAATAGTTACCGTTAACACAGATATTGTAACGATAATTGCCTGTGTTTTAAATTTTGTTTTGATCAAATAATCATTTGTCATGAAGCGAAACCTTCTTTACTATTCTTAAATATGATCAAAGAAATAACTGCGTTGAAATTCATTACGTATGATGCGGACCGGTTTGATCTGCGCAAGCGACTTGCCCTGTTGAGACATCAAATCGCGATAATGGAGATATGTCCCGTCCTGGACAATATGAAGAACTGTAGCGCCGCAGAAGCCTTTTTCAATAATTTCGCCCAAATAGGGATTGATGGCGTAAAGCTGTTTTTCCAGGCAATTGCGGATTGCCTCGTCGGTAACTGCCGGGGGCCGTTTCCCGATTTCCATGAAATAAACGTACCTGGCGGGAGCGAAATCGATGCCTGGATAGATTGAGTAATCCATTAGTTCAAAGCCCAGCTCCTTGGCCGTATTTTCCGCAGCAGTGCAGAGGGCAAGTTCCGAAGTATGGTCGTCCAAGATTTCCATCGTCCGGTCTATTCGGTATTCAAACTGGATAACAGGCAAATTGTTATATTTATCCGTCACCCGCACGGCGTCGCCCATCCTGTAGCGGTAGAGTCCGGAAAGGTTGGTCAGGATGATTTCGTAGATTCTACCGGTCTCAAGCTTGTCCATGGTAATGATTTGGGTATAATCATCGCCGGCTTCAATGGGGAGAAACTCGTAAAACATACTGCAGGGAATAAGGGCGCCGTCTTTGCGTTCGATATCGTATGTCGTAGAAAACAAACCTTCGGAAGCGTTGAGCCCCCAACTGTATAATTTAATTTGATCGCCTAAATACCGTTCACGAAGCTTCGTGTCATAGCCCGTAAAAAAACCGGTGCTTATGGTGGCATAATACATAAGACCGGGCCAGAGTCGGGGGGCTATGGGCGTATCAAATCCATCGGCAAAAACATCACGGAGCTCACGGGCACGCGCCGGCATAGGCTCGATTTGAGCAAGCAGGCTTGCCCTCACCTCCGAGCTCATTTTGATGCTTTCGTCAATGGTGCCGTTTTCAATATCGCGTACCAGCCATACGTGATGCTTTTCAATATAACGCATGATTTCAAGCAAATAGCTGCAGTATGACGAGGAAAGCCCGGTGATGTTCTTGTCCATCAGGCCGAAGCGCGCGTGTAAATAACGTGTATCTGTGTCCAGATCAAGAAACATTGCTTCCATAGGGAGAAGTAAATAATTGTTTTATATGGAGCTTTGCGTCAGAGACCATTCTGGAAGTAACGGGACCACATTGTATACCGTTTTCAAGAGTTCTGATTTTGGCTTCTGTCAACCGCATGCTGCGTCCGCCTATCCAACTGTCGCCCAGCTTTTTTATCAGAACGCCGTTAGAAATCGCGAGGTTATAGATTTTAAATATTTCAAGGGTTTTATCGGTTAAAGGCAGTAGCTTTGTGCCTCCTAGCGTACCGGAGGTTTCAGAAAAGTAAACAACATTATAAGAAGTTATAATGTTGTTTTGGTTATGGTTTAACATGG
>JAAYCZ010000194.1 GCA_012729495.1 Syntrophomonadaceae bacterium
CTGATAAAAACTATTTTAAAAACACGACGGCAGATATATTTGCTGACCTTAAAACGGCCTGGCTGAATAATTTGCAGGATCTGAATGTCTGCTCGCAGCGAGGTCTGGTGGAATGTTTTGACAGCACTATCGGTGCCGGTACAGTGCTGATGCCCTTCGGCGGCCATTATCAGGCTACCCCCGGCATCGGCATGGCTGCCAAACTGCCGGTGGAATCAGGCGATACCAGCACTTGTACGCTCATGACCTATGGCTATAACGCACAAATCGGCAAATGGAGTCCTTTTCATGGTGCTTTGTATGCGGTAGTGGAAGCCGTTTCCAAAATCGTGGCCATGGGCGGCGACTACCGAAGCATACGTCTGAGCCTGCAGGAATACTTCGAAAAGCTGGGAAATGACAGCAGCAAATGGGGCAAACCCTTTGCGGCTTTGCTAGGCGCCTACCATGCCCAGATGCAGCTGGGCATCCCCGCCATCGGCGGCAAGGACAGCATGTCCGGCACCTTCCTGGATCTGCATGTACCGCCTACCCTGGTGGCTTTTGCCGTAGATACGGCCGATGTAAGAAACCTGATCTCCCCGGAATTCAAGCGTACTGACAGCCAGGTTGTATATATCCCGGTCGTCAGAGATGACTGCGAACTGCCTGACTTTGATTTAATGCGCGCAAGCTACCAGCGTATCACCCAATTGATCCATGCTGGTAAAATAATCGCGGCCCATCCCGTGCGCGGAGGCGGCATCGCCGAGGCTCTTAGCAAAATGGCCTTTGGTAACCGTATCGGTTTCCTTATGGAAGAAAAAGCATTCACCCCGGAAGAATTAAAGACTTTGTTGTTTGCACCGGCATACGGCAGCCTGGTAGCAGAGATTCCAGCGGATGTTGATGTAAATGAGACTCTGGATAAGATTCCTTATCAGCTACTGGGCCGAACCCAGGAAGAGGAAATGATTGCCATCGCCAGCATGACCATCAGTCTGCAGGAAGCCCAGGTTGCCTGGGAAGCACCGCTGGAAAACGTATTTCCGACCCAAACGGATAAATTGGTTCGGCCAGCACCCCCAACCGTGTTCTATAACCAGCGCGGGAAGGCAAAATCATCTATAACAGCAGCCCAACCGCGGGTTTTGATTCCCACATTTCCGGGCACCAACTGCGAATATGATACGAAGAAGAGATTTGAATTGGCCGGAGCCCAAGCCGAGATTTTCATTATCAAAAATCTCACCCCGGCAGCGATTGAAGACTCCATCAGGGCCATGGCCGCAAAGATTAGAGAATCCCAGATCATCGCTATCCCGGGCGGCTTCAGCGCCGGTGACGAACCGGAAGGCTCCGGCAAATTCATTGCCGCCTTCTTCCGCAGCCCCCGTGTCCGTGACGAGGTTATGGATTTACTGAAAAATCGAGACGGTCTGATGCTGGGCATCTGCAACGGTTTCCAGGCCCTGATTAAGCTGGGTCTGGTTCCTTACGGTGAAATCCGGGATATTGATGCAACCCAGCCCACCCTGACCTA
>JAAYCZ010000195.1 GCA_012729495.1 Syntrophomonadaceae bacterium
CGCCATCCTTGATTAAAGTGCTGGTATGGATACCGATCATATAATCAGCCACAGAAACCGGATCCTTGGGAGCGCCAAACAGCTGATAATCAAAAAAAGGTCCCTGTAGAACCATGTCGTAGGTATCCGCCCCCACGACTGCATCGCCGTACATAAACGGCATATTGGAATTGACCTCCCCGATGATAGCAAATTTTTCTCCCTGGAGACGGTGCTTGCTGATTTCTTTTAAACCTTCTACGATGATATCGGTGTTGCAGCCCATTGAATACATGGTTTTGCCGTCTATTTCGCGGATGCCCAACGGATTGGCAAATACATTTACCCCAAAATCGAGTGCATCACGTACGATGTGGGTATAATGGGAAGCCAGGTGATTCTGCTGCGCGATCGGGTCATTGAGATAGGTACCGGCTTTGCTGTAAAATTCATATGACTCGACATTTGGGGGAAGTTTTCCTTGTCTGTAATCGATCATGTACTCAAGATCAGGAACCCCCTCAAACAATCTAGGGTTAAGAGTTTTATATATTCTTCTTTCCAGTTCGGACTTGCCAGTAGGTTTCTCCAATGGAAAAGCGGTAACGATTTTTAGATTGATGGTAGGGTCTTCTTTGGCCCTTCGGTAAATTTCGTTACACAAGCGAATTGGCTTGCCCAAGGCAAGAGACATTGCGAAAACGATATCTTTGCCGATGTAGGCAATAACCTCATCAACACATTTCTGAACGTCGTCACAGATCACGCCTGCATATGGTTCCATTTCATCACTCCTCTCACTAAATTCAGAAGTCAAAAATAATACGGCATTAATATTCATAATATTCTGTAAAATATAATAAAATTCCTACTTTGAAAAATGAGAATTTGCAGTCTGACAGCGAGACCTGTGGGTTTCCTCGGCAAAGTTTGGTTGTATTAATTTGTTAATCGGCCTATAATTAGACTATTATCAACTGCAAGCTATACTTAAGCATGAGGAGGAAAATAGTTAATGGCTATCCGGGTAGTAAGCGACAGTACCTCATACATTGACCAAGCCACTCGAAAGGAATTGAATATAGATCTGATCCCGCTCAGCGTCAATTTCCCTGATGAATCATTCCTGGAAACCGAAGTTGATTATGATTATTTTTATAACAAAGTTGAGCAGACCGGAATTATCCCTACTTCGTCTCAACCTTCGCTGGGAGATATTATAGAAAAATTTCGAGAAATAGCTGCCCGCGGAGACGATATCCTGGCCATTTTTATCTCGTCTGCCATGAGCGGCACCTATGAAACAGCTTTGAAAGCCCGTGAAAAGGTTTTACAGGAGTTCCCCCAGGTTCATATTGATATCATGGATTCATACACCAACTGCATGGCTTTGGGGATGCAGGTAATCGCGGCTGCCCGGGAAATAAAAAACGGCGCCGGATTGAATACAGCCTTGCAGGCTGCCCAGTACGTAAGGGATCGTGTACGCTTTTATTTTGTTCCGGAAACTTTAAAGTATTTGAAAAAAGGCGGCCGTATAGGCACAGCCTCCGCACTTTTGGGAACAATATTGAATATCCGTCCGATCTTGACGGTAGACATGAAAATAGGCATGACCCATTTGCTGGAAAAAACCCGCGGTACATCGGCAGCAATCAAGCGCATGCTGAAACTATTGGAAGATGACCGGAACAAATACGGTCTGAAGGAAATTTTGATTCATCATATTAACGCTCCGGAAAAGGCTGAAAATCTAAGAAAAATACTGATGGAGCGCTATGACATGTC
>JAAYCZ010000022.1 GCA_012729495.1 Syntrophomonadaceae bacterium
AGACTCCAGCCGCCGTCTGCATTCTGCCGGTTTAGAATATAGTCGATATACATCTCCCGGCTGGCCTGTTGCCGCGCTCCCGTACAGACCGGTATGGCATAAGCGCCGCTGTCCAGGGCCAGCATAGCAAAAATCGGTCCATTTATGCCCTGGGCCAGTACTTTATCATAGTCACCGAGCATAGTTAAAAGGTTGTATCCGCCCACCTCAGCCGGATCTTTACCTAGCGCGGTGAGGGCCAGGATAACCCGGGAATATTCCGTGTATTTCCTGGTACTGATTACACCCTCAGCAGCCTGCACGGAGGCAAGCAAATTGTTATAATAAGCATCAAACCAGTCCTGGGAAACATCGCAATCCGACCGGGCCATCCCCATCACGGCCCACTCACCGCCCACCGAACCAGAGGCTGGCTGGGGTACGGTCCGAACCAGCCAGGCAGCGGTGGATTGCAGATATGTCTGCAGTTCACTACTTGGTCGTTTATCCTGGGCTGCAACCGGCAACGTCAACACTAATATCAAGATCAGGGCGACAGCTATGATGCGGGTCTTATTCTTTATATTTCTCATCATCATTCTCCCTTAAATTCTGTAATTTTACCCGCCGCCGAAACACCGGGCATACTTGCCGATAAAAAAACTCCTTCCCAAAGGAAGGAGCAGCCTCATAAATTCAGCTTCATCGCCCTATCTTCCGTAGGTGTGATTGATGAACGGAAACAGGCAGGTCTCCTGACTTGGGTTCATCTGCATCTTCAGGCCTTCCCGGCATTGTTAACTGCCAGTGGCATTTTCTGAAGCGCATCCCCTTCACAGTGACGGGATCGTGCCGGAATCGCACCGGCTTCCCTTTTAAGTTGCCCCACAGAGCAAACACCTGTCTCGGAATATTCAATTTTTAGCCAGTCCGATCTGCCGCCAGATCGTCTGGGTACTGGTATTCAAATCATTCCTGTATAGACAATATAATCAATCAAACACCTTCGGTCAAGTCGGCCACAGTTTAATTGGACAGTGCCTTGTCAAACATCCTTCTTTCCTTGAACTCTTCCTGTTTGCCGGCATTCCACTGGTCGATGGGTCGGATATAACCTACCACCCGGGAGTATACTTCACAGGCTGTCTGTTCACCTTCGGCTTCACAGATGGGACAGCTGTATTTTTCCCCGCTCAGGTAGCCGTGGCTGGGGCAAATGCTGAAGGTCGGGGTAATTGTGAAATAGGGCAGTTTGAACTGATTGCAGACCTTGCTGATCAGCTTTTTGACCGATTCCACGGAGGAGATGGATTCCCCCAGGAAGATATGGAAGGTGGTACCTCCTGTATAGCGGGTCTGCAGCTCATCCTGAATCTGCAGCGCCTCAAACAAATCATCAGTATACTTGACCGGCAGCTGGGTGGAGTTGGTGTAATAAGGTTGCGCACCTTTTTTATATTCATCTTCATTGGCAACTTTAATCTTGGGATAGGCTTCCTTGTCTTTACGCGCAATCCCGTAGGAAACGCCTTCAGCCGGCGTTGCTTCCAGATTGTAAATATTGCCGCTTTCTTCCTGATAACCTGCCAGGCGCTCCCGCATGAAATCCATGACTTCCTTGGAGAACTCCAGTCCTTCCGGGCTGGCAATGTCTTTACCGATAAAATTAATACAGGACTCGTTCATACCTACCAGACCGATGGTGGAAAAATGGTTTTTCCAGTATTGGCCGGTGGCTGCCCTGACATTGCGCAGATAGAACTGCGAATAGGGATAGAGACCAGAATCAGTCAGGTTCTCCAGCACTTTGCGCTTGATTTCCAGGCTGTCGCGGGCAACATCCATGATGTCGGCCAGACGGCTGAAGTATTCTTCCTTGGTTTTGGAAAGATAGCCCAGCCGGCTCATATTAATGGTAACCACACCGATCGATCCGGTCAGAGGATTGGCTCCGAACAATCCGCCGCCTCTTTTCCTTAGCTCCCGGTTGTCAAGACGCAATCGGCAGCACATGCTGCGCGCATCCTCCGGATTCATATCCGAATTGACGAAGTTGGAAAAGTTGGGGATGCCGTATTTGGCGGTCATTTCCCAGATTTTATCGTAATTGGGGTTGCTCCAATCAAAATCTTTTGTAATGTTGTAGGTCGGAATGGGAAAGGTGAATACTCTTTCCTCACAGTCGCCTTCCATCATCACCTCGGCAAAGGCCTGGTTGAGCATATCCATTTCCGCCTGGAACTCACCGTAGGTTTTGTCCATATATTGGCCTCCGATGATAACCGGCTCATTCTTCATGAACTCCGGCACTTTAAGATCCATGGTGATGTTGGTAAAAGGAGTCTGGAAACCTACCCGGGTAGGCACGTTCATGTTAAAGACAAATTCCTGCAGGCCTTGTTTGACCTGCTTAAAATCCAAATTATCGTAATAGATGAAGGGGGCCAAAAGGGTATCAAAATTGGAGAATGCCTGTGCTCCGGCCGCTTCTCCCTGCAGGGTAAAGAAGAAGTTGACCAGCTGCCCAAGAATAGAGCGGAAATGTTTGGCCGGACCGCTGGCCACCTTGCCGCGCACGCCCTTGAAACCTTCCATCAGCAAATCATGGATATCCCAGCCCACACAGTAAACGCCCAGGATGCCCAGGTCGTGGATGTGAAAATCACCGCTGCTCTGCATTTCTCTCATCTGCGGAGTATAGATCTGATCCTGCCAGTACTGGGATACAACCAGCGAGGAAATATGGAAATTCATCCCTTGCAGGGAATAGGTCATATTGGAGTTTTCTTTGACTCTCCAGTCATTTTTCTCCAGATAATTGGCGATGATCTGATTGTTGAAGAAAAGTTGGCCTGCTTTACGGATATCTTCGTGCTGTTTGCGATAGAGTATGTAAGCCTTGGCGGTTTTATAATGGCCGTTTTTAACCAGTACTTTCTCGACCAGGTCCTGGATGCCTTCCACAGTAGCGATTTCATCATCATCCACATACTGTGCGATCTCTACAACTTTATCCGCCAGTTCCTGGGCAATACTAAAATCCTTGCCCCCCACAGCCTTGGCGGCTTTAAAAATCGCCTGCGCGATTTTATCTGTTTCAAATGCTACGATCCGTCCGTCTCTTTTTTTGATTCTGCTGATATCCATGCCCATCCCCCTTGCTTTTTCATAATAAAACCACAATATATATTGTTTATATTATTACGAACCACTATATGAAGTATATTTATTATCCTATTCTGACTTGAAAATAGCAAGCAGTTTTTTATACATTTTGGATAAAATTATGAAAAATTATATTAGATTACTGCTTTTTTTTCGCAAATTTGCAGATACTCTCTTTATTCTTTGCCGCCTGGACATATTAAAGCAGAGTCGGAAATTTTCCGCCTCTGCTCCATTCTGCTTTGTATATTATATGACCTTCTTTCGACTATTTTCCCCCGGCCAGCTTTTTATTCAGCAGGGCCTGTACTTTAAGGGGCAGACCGAAAAGATTGATAAATCCCTCGGCGTCCTTGTGGCTGTAGATGTCGTCAGCACTGAAGGTAGCCAAATCTTCCAGATAGAGTGAATAGGGCGAAACGGAAGCTACCGCCGTGCAGCTGCCTTTGTACAATTTCACCTTTACTTTGCCGGTTACATTCTTCTGTGTCTCATCTACGAAAGCATCCATGGCTGCCTTGAGCTTGGTAAACCAGTTGCCATCATAAACCAGTTCGGCATATTTGACCGCCATCTGTTCCTTGAATTGGAGTGTACGGCGATCCAGTGTCAGCCGTTCCAGTTCTTCATGGGCAGTATATAAAATAGTGCCTCCGGGGGTCTCATAAACGCCACGCGATTTCATCCCTACCAAACGGTTTTCCACCAGCGATACGATGCCTACTCCGTTAGCTCCTCCCAGGCGGTTGAGCTCAGTCAGTAATGCGACCGGTCCCATTTCTTTGCCATCAATGGCGATTGGTATGCCCTGTTCGAAAGTGATTTCCACATAGGCGGGCACATCAGGGGCATCCTCCGGTGGAACTGTCAGCATATACATTTCATTTTTGGCCTCATTGGCTGGGTCTTCAAGATCGCCGCCTTCGTGGGAGATGTGCCAGATATTGCGATCACGGCTGTAGATTTTTTCCTTGCTGACCGGCACTTCAATCCCGTGCGCATTGGCATAATCAATCGCATCTTCACGGGATTTTATATTCCATTCCCGCCAGGGAGCGATGATTTTCAGGGACGGATTGAAAGCTTTTACCCCCAATTCAAACCGTACCTGGTCGTTACCTTTGCCGGTAGCACCGTGGCAAACCGCAATCGCACCTTCCTGCTCGGCAATCTCAACCATTTTTTTCGCCATCAGCGGACGGGCAAAGGATGTTCCCAGCAGGTATTTCTTTTCGTAGATTGCCCCGGCTTTCAAAACCGGAAATACATAATCAGTTAAAAACTCTTCGGTCAAATCTTCGATGTATACTTTGGAAGCACCCGAGCGCAGTGCCTTTTCCCGCACCGGATCCAGTTCATCACCCTGGCCTACATCCGCGCAGAAGGCGATAACCTCGTAACCGTAATTTTCTTTTAACCAGGGAATGATGATTGATGTATCAAGTCCCCCCGAATAAGCCAGTACTACTTTATCCAAATTGTTTTCCTCCTTTGATATTGGACTTTGATGTTTATATTTCTTATTTTACATAACCAATGCCATGATGGCTTTATGAGCATGCAGGCGGTTTTCAGCTTCCGGAAATACGACTGATTGGGGTCCGTCCATTACTTCGTCGGTAATTTCCTTGCCCCGCTTGGCGGGCAAGCAATGCAGTACAATGGCATCCTTATGGGCATGGCTCATAAGCTCGCGGTTGACCTGGTACTGCAGGAATTTCTGTTCTTTTTCCGCTGCTTCAGCTTCCTGACCCATACTGGCCCAGACATCGGTATAAACGACATCCGCTCCGCTCACGGCCTCGATCGGATTTTCCACCACCCACAATCTGGCGCCGGTGGCTTTGGCATCTTGCTGGGCCTGGCTCAGCACCCCGGCATCCGGTTCATATCCTTTGGGGCAGGCAATAACCA
Organism: Syntrophomonadaceae bacterium; assembly: GCA_012729495.1. Taxonomy (GTDB): domain Bacteria; phylum Bacillota; class Syntrophomonadia; order Syntrophomonadales; family Syntrophomonadaceae; genus Syntrophomonas_B. The sequence continues at coordinate 5,059 of JAAYCZ010000022.1, forward strand.
CGTCCATGCCGGTTTTGGCGCCGCCGTTGAGCAAAGAATGGGCGACGTTATTGCCGTCGCCGACGAAAGCCAGCTTGATTCCTTTTAGACTGCCTTTGTTTTCAATAATGGTCATCATGTCGCCGATCACCTGGGTGGGATGAAGCAGGTCGGTAAGGCCGTTAATGATCGGGATCGAAGCCCAATGGGCCAATTCCAGTACCTCATCATGGGAAAAGGTTCTGATCATAATTCCATCCAACATCCGCTCCAGCACCAGTGCCGTATCTTGGATGGTTTCACCGCGTCCCAGCTGGATATCACGCGGGCTGAGGAAGAGAGCATGTCCGCCCAATTGATACATTCCTACTTCAAATGCCACACGGGTACGGGTGGAACTTTTTTGAAATATCATCCCCAGCGTCTTGCCGGCCAGAATCGGATGGGGAATCCCTGCTTTTTGCTCTTTTTTAAGCTGCAGACCAGTCTCCAGTATGAGCGCGATTTCTTCCACACTGAAATCATGCAGACTGATAAAATCTCTGCCTTTCAATGATTGATTGACTACCATTGCCGCCATTCCTCCTATGAACAATTTTA
>JAAYCZ010000196.1 GCA_012729495.1 Syntrophomonadaceae bacterium
GAATATAAACCATAACCAGCATTTTTTTCTACCCTTATTTAAGATCTTCGCAGTATAACCGCACTCAGAAACAGACACAATAAATCAAAAAGGGGGAAACTGCAATGGATTTAAGCCGGTTATATGAGGTCATGAATTTATCGACAGTGGCACAAGTTCTTTATAACGACAACCTGGTAAGGGTTGAATCTGTAAATGAATCTGAAAATGGCAACATGGCGCAAATTGTATATCCGGACAGCGGACGCAAAGCCACCGTTCCGGTTGAGCAACTAAAAGAAACCTCTCTGCCCGAAGCAGAAGGAGAATATATCTTCGATGCCTCGACAAGATGGTCGCCTCTTATTAGAGGTTGATTAAATTTTCCCGCTGGGATTGTCTATAAGCACAGCCAGTCTGTATAAATGGGTATGATTATCATTTCTGGTTGTACGCAATAAAGCAAAGTGAATGTGTCGGCCATTGCCGACGTTAATATCAACTCCGGTAATACCTGAAATCCGATGATGATGATCCTCAAAAAAATCTGTGTTGGTTGAAAATCTGTGTTTGTGGCGCCCATTAGCGAGCAATATTCCTTCAGACGTTACTCCGGCAAAACGATGAGTATGAGATTCCTTCACTTTGGTGCTGCCCAAAAATTCATGCACATGCTTGGTATAATTAGGATACAACATGTCATCACCCCCCTTGTTATGATATGTTGTATCCTATTCCTTTTTCTTCCCATATGTGAATCAATAACCAATTCTTAGACTTTATCTATTTTTCGAGTTCTATTTCATTTATAATAACAATATACGATTAAATTAATTACGTTAATTAAATAATTTTCACTAATAGAAACCAACCCAATAATTCAATCTATTGAAATAAGTTTTTAAATATTATTTGAATAGAAAGGCGGGAGGTTTGATGAAGTATTTACCGGAAGAAAGGAATTGGGAAAAAGAAGGGGTGTGGCCGGATTTCTGGCCCAAATATTTTGAGCATGGCAATATGCCTATCGTTTGGCATCTACACGTTAATGCATTGCGTCATCCCAAAAAGACCGCAATCATTTTCTATGGCACCAGAATCAGCTATAGGGAACTGGAACAACTGGTTCTGCATGCTGCCGGCGGACTTAAAAAACTTGGCGTAAAAAAAGGCGACCGGGTCTATCTCGGTATGCAAAACTGCCCCCAATTTATCATTTCTTATTATGCAGCCATGGCCGTCGGCGCAGTAATCATCGGCGGCAGCCCGATGTATAAAAAAGGAGAGCTCAGTTATGTCCTCAATGACTGCGGGGCCAAAGCAGCAATCATCGAGGAAGACAACTATCCGGTTTTCCAAAGTGTCCGCGACCAGGTACCGGTAGAATCAGTAGTAGTAACTTCGCTTAATGAATATGTACCGGAAAATCCTGAAATCCCGGTTCCGCCGGGAATGGTGGTAGAAGGCCTCGATTATAGCGAAGCAGTTGACTGGAAAGACTTTATAAAAAGTGACCCGGTAGAAAAATATCTGGAATTGGATATCGATAAAGATTTAGCCTGCCTGCAGTATACTTCAGGTACAACCGGGGTTCCGAAGGGCGCAATGTTAACCCATCGCAATATCCTGGTCAACGCCATCCAACTGCCCATCATTCTGGGCGGGCATGCTGACAGCATATACGGAGCGGTGGTACCGATTTTCCATATTACCGGGATGCAGAACAATATGAACGGCCCCATTTTCCTGGGAGCAACAATTGTTTTATTTACCCGTTTCGATACCGAAGTGTTCCTGCAAGCCTCTGAACTCTACAAGATTACTTCCTGGGTAGCCATAACCACCATGAATATTGCCGTTATTAATCATCCCAATCTCAACAAATACGATCTATCCTCATACGAAGCCATCGGTACCGGCGGTGCTCCAGTACCCGCCGAACTGATCAAACGCTATAAGGATCAATTCGGACTTGATTTAATTGACGGCTGGGGAATGAGCGAAACTGCTTCAGCACCTCTGGCCAGTCCGGCCGGCCATGTCAAAGCTGGAAGCTGCGGAATAGTGGTACGCGGCTTTGATGTCCGGGTAGCGGATTTAGCCGATCCCACCAAGAACGTCCCTCGCGGCCAGGAAGGTGAAATGTGGATGAGAGGGCCATCTATTGCCCGTGAATATTGGCATCAGCCGCCGGAAGCCCAGACGGAAAGTTTCAAAGAAGAAGGCTGGCTGGCCACAGGCGATGTTGTAA
>JAAYCZ010000197.1 GCA_012729495.1 Syntrophomonadaceae bacterium
AGTGCTGGCAGGTTTATACCAACCTGCTCACATATCTTCGGTTGTTTTTCTTAATGCAGCTAAAATTCTGGCCGCTTTCATATCCAGTGCCTGGAACTTCCTGGCCTATCGCAGCTGGGTTTTCCGGACTGAGGAAGTCAAACCTGAATTTCCGATTCTCCCAACCGCTGCCGGCCTTGTCAGCATTATCATCCCTGCTTACAACGAAGAAAAACGTTTGCCGTCAAGATTGGAGCAATTGGTTAAGCTATCTGAGCGCCTGCCGCTGGAGATAATCGTTGTTAATGATGGCAGTCGTGATAAATCAGATGTCCTGATCCGGGACTTTGCCAGCCGCTGCCCTTGCATAAAATACACGGAACACAAAATAAATCAGGGTAAAGGAGCAGCAGTAAAAACCGGTATGTATAGCGCCAGCGGTGAATACCTGATTTTTACCGATGCCGATGATACCTATACACCTGAGCATATTGCCCAGGTAGCAAAATTTCTTCAAGCAGGACGGGAAATCGTCATTGCCTGCCGGCATGGTCAAGGCCAAGCCAGAATCGAAGGAGAATCGCTCTGGCGCAACTGGCAGGGCAAAGCTTTTAATTTGATGGTCAGAATGCTTTTATTGCCGGGTATCAAAGACAGTCAATGCGGATTAAAGGGTTTCCATCATAAAGCGGCAGCAGCAATATTTCCCCGCCAGCGAACCCGCGGATTTGCCTTTGATGTTGAGCTCCTCGTGCTGGCACGTCACTTGCGTCTGCCCATCAATGAAGTTGATGTTGCCGGAATTGAATGTCAGGGGTCAACCGTCTCACATATCCTCGCCCCGCTGTCAATGGCGCTGGATTTGATTAGGATCAAGCTGGCGGTTTGGTTTAACCGTTACTCCCTGCCCGGCTATTCCAATCCGTTGCCGCGCTGGGGACTGGCGGGTGGTCTTTTTTCCCTCGCTTTGCTGGTACGTCTGCCCTGGTTATGGGAGTTTCCCCGCTATATCGATGAACTGAAAGAAGTTGATCTGGCTTATCAAATTTATCTCGGGCAGATATTTCCCCTGCATAATATGGCTCACGATATTGGGGCCCTGCACAACTATATTCTGGCGGCCATATTCAAATTACTGGGGGTAAGCATCTACTGGCCGCGCTTATATGTAGCCGTAACCTCTGCCCTGACCGTGGTTTTGATTTATTATATCGGCAGGCATCTCTATGGAAAATGGGTAGGAATAACTGCTGCCATACTCCTGGCCGGCAACGGGATGCATATCCTGGTTACCCATATGGCCTGGTCGAACTGTACGACCCCTTTTTTCTTCTGTCTGGCTTGGCTGGCCCTAATCAATACTGAAAGGAAAGGGAGTGGCAGATGGCTGATCATTTCGGCTTTTTTATGGGCATTGACGTTACAAACCCATTCTTCCGTGATTATTTATATTTTGGTCGTGGCTTTCTATCTGCTGCAACCCCGCTTTCGTCGGCAGACCAAAATAAAAATCAGTTATTATATATGGGCCGGATTAAGTTTTATGGTCGGTTATGCCAATATGATCTATTATAATCTTATTTCCCGGGGAGGCAGCTTTTATTGGCTTAAATACAAGGGTTACGCTTTGGAACAAAACCCCTGCCTGGCATCTTATCTGACCAATTTTCGAGAAATGCTGATCGAACTGCTGCGCACACTCAGTTCGGTTTATCAGCAACAGGACAGTTGGGGGCAGTATCTGGGCAACCCCTGGTTCAGTCTGGTTCTCTTCCTGTTTATTGTGGGCTGTTACTACACATATAAAGAAAAGCAACTTTTGCCCTTATATTTTTTAGCAGCAGCTTTTCTGGTTATGCCGTGGGTCAATCAGCGCTATGTTTTCTTTTTAGCTACCCGCTATATCATGCCGTTGGTTATCTGTGCCCTATTAGTAATTGCACTTGGTTTGCTGCGCATGGCGGCAGATTTATATGCCTGGCTCGGTCAAAAACGTATCCTGCAAGCCCCGGCTTGGGGGTTATTAGCGATCTTTATGATTTTGCAGCTGATCCCTTTCTATGCCTATTGCCAAGAAAATTCCGGCACCAATCAATCCAATCGGCTGGCTATGCAGATATTTCAAAAGGCAATTAATATCAGCCGTGAGAAGTCAAGTATGATAATTCTGGATGAAAACCTGATATTGGAAAATGACCCCCTGCCGTATTTGTTCGCCCTGGTTCAACAGCCTTATAGAGTGGACAATCCTGCTGTATTGACCATGACCGGTTCGGTTGATAACAACAGCCATGAGGCAGAGCTACATGCGGCCGATAATCTGGTCGGAATTATCAGTGCGGAAAGTTTTCAAGCGCTGCGCAATAGTTTAAGTCCGCAAGAAATCGATTCCTACTCATGTGAAATAACCCTGCCCTCTTCGGCTCATGGTAAACGCAGAGTTTATGTCCTTGATCTGGGCAGATATGATCGTAATATACAGAAAAGCAAAACTGACAGTACTTCCGCAACAGAATAGCCCGGCAAGTGAGTAAAAGCCTGCCGGGCCAGGATAAACTGTCGTCAATTTAATTGGATTGTAAAATCTCCAAAGCCCGTCCATATTGACGGTCAATTTCCGGCAATACTTTGTAATACTGCTGATTGAGGGCTTGCTGAGTGGTAAAGTCCAAAACTCCGTAAGCATAAAGACCCTGTTCTGATTGGAACTTCTGGACAGCGGCAAAGGTTTTATTGTTCAACTTCATATCCGGCGTATCGATATCATAGCCAATAAGTTTCAATATCTTTTCAGCATTGTAAACGTCCAAACCTTCAGCGTTGAGACCAGGTTTGACGGTTTGGGTAAGTTTAACTATGCTGTTGATGTAGACCCCGTTTTTTATTTCCGGATCGGCAATCGTTTCATCCGGAGTCAGTCCCTGACCATCAATCATGCGTCCTGCCGGAGTGGTATACGTACCGGTGGTGATTTTCACCAGCCCCAGAACGTCCTCATCGGTTAATTTTATCTGATCGGATAATTTCAAATTATAAACATTTACCTGTCCTGACTTTTGGCCATATTTTTGATAACCCTCAGGACTAAGCACCGGCATAACCGACTGTACCCGGGCCTTGCCGAAAGTTTTGCTGCCCACCAGCGTACCCGCATGGGTATCCTGGATGGCACCTGCCAGTATTTCCGAAGCACTGGCAGTCATTCCGTTTACCAGGACCACCAGTTGATAGGGTGATTCTTGCAGATAGGACTTATATACGGTGTCTTTCAAATCAGGATTTCTGAATTCCAAGGTACTGATAACGCCTTCCGGTACCAGTTGACGGGCAACCGCAATAGCTTGGTCAACTTCCCCGCCGGTATTGTTTCTTAAATCAAGTATGATGCGCTTTACCCCGGCTTCATCAACAGCGTTTTGGGCATCACCCCAATAATCATAGGTATTGGAATTAAAGGTATCTATTGAGATATAGGCTATCCCGTCACGTATCTCATAACTGATTGGATTGATTTTGATGGCTTTGCGGGTAACCGTAAAATTATGCAGGCTATTTTCGCGCAATACCCCAATATTTACCTGGGTGTCTTCCTCCCCGCGAATCAGGCTGCTGACTTCGTCAACCGAAGCCCCGATAACATCTTTGCTGTTTACGGCAGCTATCTTGTCCCCAATCATAATACCAGTCGTTTCCGCCGGTGAAGATGAAAAGACTCGGGTCACTACTACGAATTTTTCCATTTGGGATAGTACGACCCCAATACCGCTATAGGAACCGCCCACCGTTTCCATAAACTGCCGGGCTTCTTCGGTGGTAAAAAATTCGGTATAATCATCCATACTTTTGAATATACCCTTCACCGCCCCCCGGGTCAGCTCCGGTTGGGTTATTTCATAGTTGTATTCCTGCTGCGCCATTTTCATAAGAGACTCCAGATATTCACCGGTAACAGAATCTCCGGTCGATGACCCGGCGGCCATCGCCACTGGAGCCAAGCAAAATGATATGAACATGGCCAGGGTAATGATAAGCGCACCTGCTTTTGATCTTCTTTTCATTAATTATCCTCCTCTATAATGCTTATCAACTTAATATTTCAACACCATCAAAGGTCACACGGACGGTATGTTCCCATTGGGCTGACAACGAGCCGTCGGCAGTCAGAGTAGTCCAGCCGTCTGCCAGGGTACGGCACTTATAAGTGCCCGCATTGATCATCGGTTCGATTGTAAAAACCATATTGGGCATCAAAACCATCCCCGATTCCCTTGGGCCATAATGATGCACAAAAGGTTCCTCGTGAAACTGCAGTCCTACTCCATGACCGCCATAATCTCTTACAACAGAAAACCCATGGGCGTTGGCATGCTGCTCGATTGTATAGGCAATATCCCCGATCCGATTAAATGGTTTGACCTGTTCAATCCCCAGATAAAGACATTCGCGGGCAACTTCAACCAATTTGCGTGCCAGGGGGGAAGGATCACCGACCAGATACATACGGCTGGTATCCCCGTAATAACCATCCAAAATAGTTGTAACATCAATATTTACAATATCTCCGTCCTGCAATTCGCGTGGTTCAGGAATCCCATGGCAGACAACATCATTGATCGAGGTACAGATGCTGCGGGGATAGCCCCGGTAATTCAGCGAAGCCGGATAAGCCCCCTGACTTATGGTGTAATCATGTACCCATTCATCAATGGTATCTGTGCGCAACCCCGGTACAATTTTTCCCTCTAAACTGTCCAGAATGCTTCTGCTGAACTGGCATGCTTTTCTAATCCCATCAATCTGGCTTTCCGTCTTAATCAATTCTCTGCCCGGGACTTCAATACCTTCATGTTCCAGCCGGTCAAGCTTCTCGTCCAACTCCAGATGACATTTTTTATATTTCTTTTGACTTCCACACCAACAGAAGTCGTTGCGATTTAATTTATTGATTGTTCCTGCCTCCTTATGTCCGATGAGCAATCGACTTTATATATAAGGTATTTTAACACTATAAGTATGTAATGCGTAGCACTGATTCCAAAACCGGCTGGTAAAAAATAACCGGCCAGGCATCATCAACCCCTGACCGGTTAAATATTTATTATATTTAAAACCACGCGATTCTATTTGATGCCCATGCGAATACACCCATCCAGACGAACCGTTTCTCCATTCAAATATGAATTTTCAATCATATGGCACACCAGCAGGGCAAATTCAGATGGTTCCCCCAAACGTTTCGGGAACGGTACCTGCGCCCCCAGGGAATCACGTGCGGCCTGTGGCAGCAGAGCCATCATCGGAGTATCAAAAATACCAGGAGCAATTGTATTGACCCTAATCCCATCGCGGGAAAGGTCGCGGGCTACCGGCAGCGTCATGCCTACGATTCCGGCTTTGGAAGCAGAATAAGCCGCCTGCCCCATCTGACCATCAAAAGCGGCTACAGAAGCTACATTTATAATAACGCCTTTTTCGCCTTTGTCATTAGGAGTATTTTTACTCATCTCCCAGGCCGCCAGTCTCATAACATCAAAGGTGCCAATGAGGTTTATATCAATCACCATCTTATACCAATCCAGTACAGTGGGACCTTCCTTGCCAATAATTTTGGAGGCACTGGCGACACCGGCAGCATTAAGCAAAATATCTATTTTCCCGAATTTTTCAATTGCGGCAGCTACAGCAGCTTCATTTTCCGCAGTTATAGTTACGTTATCTTTAATGAATATGGCATTATCTCCAAACTTGGCAGCAAGCTCCCGCCCTTTTTCCTCATTCATGTCCGCAATTACAACTTTGGCGCCTTTTGCAATCAGCATTTCAACTGCTGCTGCCCCCAATCCAGAGGCTCCCCCTGTTACCAAAGCTGCTGCTCCCTTAATTTCCATTACACACCCTCCTTCTGCTTTTAGTACCCTACCTGTTCACTATGTTTAATAAATCCTGGTACGATTAAATATATATTCTTAATATTGTTAATATTACCATAAACAATAACATTTGCATAAAAAAAGAGCTTTTATGATTGAAGCTCTCAGAGCATCAAAAAAGGTGAAGAGCTGCGTTATGTAAAGAAAACCGGGCTCGTGACAAGCCGCAGACGCAGTCAGAAGTCCTGGTTGTACTTATGCTGTAAAGTGCAAAAAGCCCATTCAGTCGGTGTACTATATGTACGCCTCAATCATGGGCTTTTTGCAAATCTTGCTCTTCGCCTTTTTTACTCGCTCTGTTAATTTTGTACTTTATGGACAGAATAATTACTTTTGCCTGGTTAATTTTTCGATGGCCTGCAGAGTAGTCACTATATCTTCACTGGTGTTAAAATAACCAGGACTCAGACGACAACTGCCGCTGACAAAACTGCCGACGGTTTGATGGGCTAAAGGTGCACAATGTATGCCGGATCTGGTTATAATTCCAAATTCATAATCCAACCGGCTGCTAAGTTCCCCGCATTCCATTCCTTCGATATTAAATGATAATACTGCGGTTTGCCGCCTGGGGTCAGCCGGTCCATACAATTTGATCCCCTTGATTTGCTGCAGCCCGTCGATGAGCTGGGTGAGGAGTTTTTGTTCATGCTGATAAATGTTATCCATCCCCTGCTCGTTTATGAATGCGACTCCGGCTCCCAAACCCGCAATACCCGGTGTATTAAGCGTACCGCTCTCCAGCACGTCGGGCATAAAGCCAGGCTGTTCGAGATATTCAGAAAAAGAGCCGGTTCCGCCTTCTTTAAATGGCTTTATTTTAATGCCCGGATCGATATAAATACCGCCGGTTCCCTGCGGGCCAAACAGTCCTTTGTGACCAGTAAAAGCAAGGATATCAATATAGTCTGCCTGCACATCGATAGGCAGTACGCCTGCGCTTTGGGCACTGTCGAGCATATAAATAATTCCTGCTGATCTGGCGATACTGCCTATTTCCCTGATCGGCATAATCGTGCCGGTCAGATTGGAGGCGTGTAAAGTACATATCATGCGTGTATTTGGTTTTATAGCCCGGCGTATATCTTCCGGATCAAGACTGCCATCGGCAGCACAATCTACTTGCGTCCATTCTATACCCTGCTTGCTCAAGGCAAACAGTGGTCGAGCCACCGCATTGTGCTCCATGCTGGTTGTGATTATATGATCACCGGGATGCAGCAAGCCTTTTAATCCAATGTTTAGGGATTCGGTCACATTGGTAGTAAAAGCTATGTCAAGGCATTCTTTGATGTTAAAAAGACGGGTCAGCGCTTCCCGGGCCTCCAAAATGACCGAGCCGGCTTGAAGCGACTGCTGACTGCTGCCCCGGCCAGGATTGCCGCCCATATAGCGATTAAAATTATCCATGGCCAGATATACGCTTTCCGGCTTCGGATAAGTTGTAGCCGCATTATCCAGATAAATAACAGACACTGGACATTCCCCTTCCATAACTCAACTCCAAATCCTAA
>JAAYCZ010000198.1 GCA_012729495.1 Syntrophomonadaceae bacterium
GAATATAAACCATAACCAGCATTTTTTTCTACCCTTATTTAAGATCTTCGCAGTATAACCGCACTCAGAAACAGACACAATAAATCAAAAAGGGGGAAACTGCAATGGATTTAAGCCGGTTATATGAAGTCATGAATTTATCGACAGTGGCACAAGTTCTTTATAACGACAACCTGGTAAGGGTTGAATCTGTAAATGAATCTGAAAATGGCAATATGGCGCAAATTGTATATCCGGACAGCGGACGCAAAGCCACCGTTCCGGTTGAGCAACTAAAAGAAACCTCTTTGCCCGAAGCCGAAGGAGAATATATCTTCGATGCCTCAACAAGATGGTCGCCTCTTATTAGAAGCTGATTATATTTTTCCGCTGGGATTGTCTATAAGCACAGCCAGTCTGTATAAATGGGTATGATTATCATTTCTGGTTGTACGCAATAAAGCAAAGTGAATGTGCCGGCCATTGCCGACATTAATATTAATTCCGGTAATACCTGAAATCCTGTGATGATGATCCTCATAAAAATCTGTGTTAGTTGAAAATCTGTGTTTATGGGTCCCATTGGCGAGCAATATTCCTTCAGACGTTACTCCGGCATAACGATGAGTATGAGATTCCTTTACTTTCGTACTACCTGAAAATTCATGCACATGCTTGGTATAATTAGGATACAACATGTCATCACCCCCCCTTGTTATGATATGTTGTATCCTATTCCTTTTTCTTCCCATATGTGAATCAATAACCATTTTTTAAACTTTATCTATTTCTCGAGTTCTATATTGGTTATAATAACAATATACGATTAAATTAATTACGTTAACTAAATAATTTTTACTAAAAAAGAAACCAGCCCAGGAATTCAGTCTATTGAAATAAGATTTAAAATATTATTTGAATAGAAAGGTGGGAGGTTTGATGAAGTATTTACCGGAAGAGAGGAATTGGGAAAAAGAAGGGGTGTGGCCGAATTTTTGGCCCAAGTATTTTGAGCATGGCAACATGCCCATCGTATGGCATCTACATGTTAATGCACTGCGTCATCCCAAAAAGACCGCAATCATTTTCTATGGTACCAGAATCAGCTATAAGGAGCTGGAAAAACTGGTTCTGCATGCTGCCGGCGGACTTAAAAAACTCGGAGTAGAAAAAGGCGACCGGGTCTATCTCGGTATGCAAAACTGCCCCCAGTTTATCATTTCTTATTATGCAGCCATGGCCGTAGGTGCAGTAATCATCGGCGGCAGCCCGATGTATAAAAAAGGAGAGCTTAGCTATGTCCTCAATGACTGCGGGGCCAAAGCAGCAATCATCGAGGAAGACAACTATCCGGTTTTCCAAAGTGTCCGCGACCAGGTACCGGTAGAATCAGTAGTAGTAACTTCACTTAATGAATATGTACCCGAGAATCCAGAAATTCCGGTTCCGCCGGGAATGGTGGTCGAGGGCCTCGATTATAGCGGAGCAATTGACTGGAAAGATTTTATTAAGAGTGATCCGGTGGAAAAATATCTGGAATTGGATATCGATAAAGATTTAGCTTGTCTGCAGTATACGTCAGGTACAACCGGGGTTCCGAAAGGCGCAATGTTAACCCATCGCAATATCTTGGTCAACGCCATCCAACTGCCCATCATTCTGGGCGGGCATGCCGACAGCATATATGGTGCGGTGGTCCCTATTTTCCATATCACCGGGATGCAGAACAATATGAACGGCCCCATTTTCCTGGGAGCAACAATTGTATTGTTTACCCGTTTTGACACCGAGGTATTCCTAAAAGCTTCTGAACTCTACAAGATTACTTCCTGGGTAGCTATAACCACCATGAATATTGCAGTTATTAATCATCCCAATCTCAACAAATACGATCTCTCGTCCTACGAAGCCATCGGCACCGGCGGTGCTCCAGTCCCCTCCGAACTGATCAAACGTTATAAGGATCAATTCGGACTCGATTTAATCGACGGCTGGGGAATGAGCGAAACTGCTTCAGCACCTCTGGCCAGTCCGGCGGGACATGTTAAAGCCGGAAGCTGCGGAATAGTGGTACGCGGCTTTGATGTCCGGGTAGCGGATTTGACCGATCCCACCAAGAACGTCCCGCGCGGCCAGGAAGGTGAAATGTGGATGAGAGGGCCATCTATTGCCCGTGAATATTGGCATCAGCCGCCGGAAGCCCAGACGGAAAGTTTCAAAGAAGAAGGCTGGCTGGCCACAGGCGATGTTGTAA
>JAAYCZ010000199.1 GCA_012729495.1 Syntrophomonadaceae bacterium
GCGTAAATATATTAATCTGCCCCAGGCCCGGAAAGATGCCATGAGCCAGGAGCAGATCGAAGCGATCCGGCGGGTTGTCGTACTTGGGATAGCCTTGATCAATCTGACCGTAGTGCTGATGTTTACGATCATTCAGTATGGGATGGTCAATTCTGCGCTGGGTAAGCAGAACGGGCTGGGCTGGGGAGTCAATGTGCTGGGTGCATTAATAGTGATCGAGTCTGTCTGGTTGACCTGGAAAACCTTTTCCTTGAGCAACGTACCTGGCGCCAGGAAGAAATAATCGTGTACAGACGGTTAAAGCGAAATGTAAGAAAGCAAGCGAGGCTGGCCTACAGGCAGCCTCTTGTTTTTTAACCGAAGAATCAGCTGCAAGTACCATAAATGTCGTGAAAAAGAGGATATTTGCAATATAAATAGAAAAACCAATATAACCCTGGCTTGACGGGGCAAGTTTTTTAACTATATCCCAGCAATCATAAGATTCGCAAATGATGAGAGGCAGGTAGTGGGATTGTCCAGGTTTTCGGGATTATGGGTATTTTTGGTTCTGGCTTTGCTATTGACTGTGAATATTCAGTTCATCGATCAAACCAAACCGGTAGCGGAAACGGATGCAAATGCAAGCACCGCTGGGCAAAAGCAGCAAAGCACGGTAGGCCCGGATCAGATGCAATGGAAGGGAAAAATACCCGACTACCAGCTATTAATAGAACAAAACGGAAATGCATCTGCCAATTTTGACGATATAAGCGGACATTGGGCAGAAACCAGTGTTAGTTTGATCAAATCCATTGGATTATGCCAAGGCTACCCGGACGGCAGCTTCCGTCCTGACGAAGCGCTTACCCGGCTTGAAGCCATTAGCCTTTTAATGCAGTTGGGCGATATGCCGGATGAAACGAGGCCGGATCAAGTTGAGGAAGAGCAAATGGCAATGATCCCGGCCTGGGGTCAGTCGGCGGTAAAAAAGGCAGCCCGGCTGGGTTTGATTACCCTGGATGATTTTGAGCCGTCCCTGCCCATTGACCGTGGCTCCCTGGCCGGATGGCTGGTGAAAATAACAGGCATAAAATCTGCGCAAAGCCAGGATTATCCTTTTAAGGATGCGGAAGGATTTTCTGCAGAACTGGCCGAATCGGTGAATTGTCTATACCAGCAAGGGATTATCAAAGGGTATCCGGATCAAAGGTTTCATCCACAAAAAACAATCAGCCGGGCGGAAATGATGGTCATACTGACACGTCTGCTGGGGGTGGCAGATCCCATTCGGCTAAGTATTTTGAGCGTCAACGATTTTCACGGATCACTGACTGAATCAGGCAGCAATCCCGGTGCTGCCAAACTGGCTGCGTATATAGGCAATGCCAGGGAACGGAATCTCGAAGGTACCATAATACTAAGCGGCGGGGATATGATGCAGGGCAGCATTGATTCCAATCTTTTGGACGGTGAACCGGTCATTGATATGATGAATGCGATTGGTTTCGATGCTATGGCGATCGGTAACCATGAATTTGACTGGGGTGTGGAAACGCTGCAGAAAAGAGCGCAGCAAGCTTCTTTTCCTTTTCTGACCTGCAATATAACCGAGCGGAAGACCGGACAGCCGCTTCCCTTTACGAAGCCTTGCATAATCGTGGAAAAGGCTGGGGTAAAGATTGGCATTATTGGCTTTACCACCCCGGAAACGGCTTCCAAAGTTATTCCCAGTATTATTGATGACTACGAAATTTCCGAACCGACAGCAATCGTAAACAGTCTGGCGGCGGAACTGCGTCAAGCCAGGGCTCAAATCATCATAGTCGTTGGCCATGCAGGTGGTTTCCTGTCCGGCGATGGAACGTGGCAGGGAGAAGCTGCCCTGATGGCCCGGTCCCTGCAAGGTGTTGATGTTCTGGTAACCGCTCATACCCATCAAAAGTATGCCGCCAACCTCAATGGTATGGCGGTTGTTCAGGCGGCTTATAACGGCAGAGCAGTGGCTGAAGTTGATTTGGATTATTCTACCGCTGAACAAAAGGTTTGTTTGGCCAATTTAAACGTGATTGATTTAAAGGGTCTGAATCTTTCCGAAGATGCTGCAGTTAAAGCGAAGATAGAAAAGAACAATGAGAAGATTGGAGCCATCAAGGACCGGGTAATTGGCCAGAACCAACAGGATTTGCTGCATGATAAATCGATGCTGTCACCGCTGGGGCAATGGTTTACGGATAAACTTCGCCAGGCTGCTGAGGCAGACATCGCCTTTATGAATGGCGGCGCTTTAAAAGCTGATATTCCTGCGGGAGCCATCACTATAGGTAAAATGTGGGAAGTCCTGCCGTTTGAAAATACCCTGTGTACGGTCAGCATGACCGGAACACAGATCCGGGAGGTTTTGCAGTACGGTATTCAGAATGAACAACATGGCATGATTCAATATTCCGGGCTTGGAATTCAATACCATCGTTGTCCGGAGACTGGCCAACACCTTGTAAACGTCACCCTATCCGATGGAACCCCATTGCAGGATGAAAAGACCTACCGGGTAGCGATTAATGACTTTCTGGCAGAAGGCGGAGACGGATTCATTATGTTTAGGCAATACGCTGAACTGATCAACACCCAGGAGCCGATCAGAGAGATGATTATCAAAGCGATTGAGAAAGAACAGACCCTTGATTTTACAGCGGATGATCGTTTTCAGCTGATAAATAATTGAGTAATTCCCGATAGACAAACGACGGGATACGAATAATCAAGAGAGGTAAATATGCGTAAAAAATTTTTGCTTTGGTTGCTTTTTTTTATGATGGTTGCTTTTATAGCAGCATTTTATGTTTCGTATACCATTCAGAGCAGGCAGGCGTACAATAATGCGGAGAAATTGATATTCTTAAAAATTAATGATGTAATCAAACAGATCAGCATCAATAATAAAAATCTGGATGATATCAGATGGGAAAGCGATACCAATGCCCTCGCCAAAGCACGGGCTTTTGCCTGGATGTTGGAAAAAGACCCCGGACTGGTTAATAATTATGAAGAACTCGAAAAAATTCGCAAATTACTTGATGTCGATGAAATGCATATAACTGACGGAGAAGGGATATTAATTTCAGGTACTGTAAAAGAATACTACAACTATAGATTTGCTGCCGATAAGCAATCAGCAGCATTTTTGCCGGCGATTAAAGACAAGACGTTTGAACTGGCTCAAGATCCTCAGCCCAAAGGCATTAACGGAGAAATTTTTCAGTATGTTGGCGTAGCACGCAAAGATGCCGATGGCATTGTTCAAATTGGATACAGGCCTGAAAAGTTAGCCAATGCCATGGAAGTTGCGGATATTAAAAACCTGGCTCCCGGATTTAGGGTAGGCAATTCCGGCAGCGTAATCATTGCAACCAAGACAGGGGTAATCGTTAGCGCAGCAGACAAGAACTTTATAGCCAAAACGATTTATGAATTTTGCCATGGTTATGATCCTAAAGGAAACAGCGGCAGTTTTATCAGGGATACATATGACGGCAAAAGCTTAATCGCTTACAAGGAGGCAGGCGACTATATAATTCTTGGCAAATTGCCTGCTGATGAAATGTATTTAAGCCGAAACAGCACGACCACGGTAATGATTTTATTTAATATCCTTCTTTTCTCACTGATCTTCTTCCTGGTTGCCAGGTTGGTGCAAACCGTTGTCATTGATGGTATTTTTGCCGTGAATAAATCGCTGGCTGAAATAACCCAAGGCAACCTTAATGAGAAGGTCGAAGTAAACACCAGTGAAGAATTCCAGGCTCTTTCTTACGGTATTAATAGTATGGTCGAGGCCCTGAAAGACTCCATTAAGGAGGCAGCAGCGCGGATTGATGATGAACTGGCTTTTGCCCGGGCAATTCAACTATCAGCGCTTCCCAACCATTTTCCAGCTTTTCCTGAAAAATCAGAAATAGAAATATTTGCCGATATGTATCCGGCCAAGGAAGTGGGCGGCGATTTTTACGATTTCTTTTTTATAGGCGAGGATAAACTGGTGGTGGTTATCGCTGATGTATCCGGCAAGGGGATCCCGGCAGCAATGTTTATGATGATTTCCAAAACCCTGATCAAAAACTTTGCTCTCTCCGGCATTTCTCCTGCCGAAGTATTTTTCAATGCCAATCAGTCATTGTGTGAAAACAATGATGCAGGAATGTTTGTGACTGCATTTATGGGCTTGCTTGACTGCAAGACCGGGATCCTGCGCTATGTAAATGCCGGGCATAATCCGCCGCTGATTAAAAACGCCGATGGGACGGCTGCCTGGCTGCCGACCAAACCAGGTCTGGTTCTGGCTGGAATGGAAGGCGTTACTTACGTTGAACAGGAGATCAAGCTGCAGCCGGGCGATATGTTGTTCTTATATACGGATGGTGTTACCGAAGCCTGCAATCATGCGCTGGAATTATACACTGACCATCGCTTGCTGGAGGAATTGAATCACTATACACCAGAGATGCAATCAACTGCTGCCGGGATAGTCCAGTACATTCTTCAGACCGTGCAAAGCTTTGCCGATGGTGCTGAACAGGCCGATGATATAACCATACTTTGTGTAAAATATCAGGGATATTTTTAGCCTCATTGTCGTTTCAGAAAACATGAAGCCGATGACCGAAAATATAATCAAGAAATTCGGCCAGTAGCCGACTGCAAAAGCTGCAGAGAACGTTTTGGATAATACCTTATAACAAGCCACATGAACGGGTGGGAGGAATATTACAGAATGAATGGCAACAAAGGTTTTGGATTGGAGATAGAAAATATCCAAAAGGCTGTGGCGTATGTCCGGGATCTGCTGAAAAAATATAAATGTACTGATCGCGACATCATCCGCGCCCAGCTTTTTACAGAAGAAACGGTTTTATATTGGGCGGAACAAGCCGGTGCCCATGAAACTTTTCAAATAGGTATCCGCAAACGTTTTAAAACCATCACCTTGTCATTATTCTATCAGGGATTGCCGTCCAACCCTTTAGCCCTGGCTGCTAATGAAGAAGAGGATGATTGTGAATTCAGGTTTATCGGCCAGAATATTCTGATCGGGCTTTCCAATAACAGCTTCCACTATGAAAATGGCTGCAATGTAGTTACTTTTACGCTTCAGGAGCAGGGGATGAATCCGATCGCTGCCCTGGCCTTGGCCCTATCTGCAGCGATCCTCTGCGGGTTGACCATAAACCAATTTGCTCCATCAATCGGAGCAGGCCTCGGCACCTCCGTCCTGACCCCTTTGAGCAATGCTTTTTTTGGCCTGCTGAATGCCATCGTTATACCTTTTCTTTTTGTATCAGTGATTGCCAGTATCTTTAATATGGAAAATATCGCCCAGATGAAACGGATCTTCCGAATTTTGTTTGGCTGGTTTGCGGGAATCACCGTATTGGCAGCATTGATCGCGGCAACGGCAGGAATGATCTGCTTTCCGCTGCAGGATGCTGGTGCCGGCGGTGTTATTGGATCAGGCATATGGACACAAATTGCTGCCATGGTATTTGACATGGTACCTTCCAACATCTTCAAATCTTTTCTCGATGGGAACACGTTGCAAACCATTTTCCTTGCCGTTCTGACCGGAATTACCATGCTGATCTACAAAGGTCGCTTTCCAGTCATAGCATCCGTGATAAGCGAGTCCAATTTGATTTTATCAACCTTGTTGGATGCCATCTGTTCACTGATGCCCTGGGTGATCTTTATTTGCATTTTCAACATGCTGTTATCCGGAGACGGCAAGGCCCTACTCAGCTCGATAGGGGTGGTTGTACTCATTTGTTTGTGTTTTTTAATCTTAATGATCATTGGCCTGCTGAGTGTGGCTTTGATTGAAAAGCAAAATCCTTTCGAATATCTGCAAACCATCGCCCCTGTATTGATGATCGCGCTTTCCACCGCCAGCTCCAGCGCCACCTTAGCACCTCATACCATGACTGCCATTGCCCAACAAGGAATCCGCGATTATCTGGCCAACTTTTCCATTCCGGTGGGTGCTCTTTTTGCCAAGCCGTTTGTGGTGATGGCTTTGTTCCTGATGACTTTATTCATGGGTCATTTTTATGGAATCACTTTCAATTCAGCGGATGTGATATCCATGATTTTACTGGTGACGATTTTGGCGATTGCGGTTCCGCCCACGCTGGGAATGGGAACCTTTCTTTTTACGATTATGTTTAAACGCTTTGGCATACCGCTTGAAGGTCTGGCCATGGCTACAAGCCTGTTTATGCTGTTGGATTATCTGATCACCACCGGCGATATATTTTCGATTAATGTCAGTATGCTCCATACAGAACACCGGCTGCAGCAAATCGATAAAAAAGCGGCAGCATCATTTTTGGATGCAGGTCGACCAAATCTTGGATGAACGATTATAGGGGGAAAAGAATCATTTAAAATGCAATGAGGGCAAAATAAAGAGACTGTCCGTTAAGGACAGTCTCTTTAAATCTATGAAGGGTGGCGGAGAAAGACATGGGACTCTTTTTGCAAAGACCTATAACCTCTCTTTGATTGGGTAAACCGAACCTACCGCCTGTTTCTTTACCTTGTTTTACCTGAGTTATTGAGGGATTAACATTTTCGGATAACCATTAGCACCTAACTGTTGACTCTTGATCTGATTCACTACTGACTTTGGGATTTTACCTTATACTGTCCAGTGGATTTGAAATAGACTAACTTATTTGAGCTGTACTTTTTCTCCGCCACCTTAACCATATTATATGCGAAAGGTTTACGTTTTGCAATGGGCAATAACTTGTAAATATATCCAGCGGTGCATCCTGAGCATCAGTAAATCTCGTAAGCTCCATTAACAAATTCTTAATTTCTGCTTAAGATTATATAAAAAACATGATTTTATTGGTGTTTATGAATATAATAGTCTTTAATCGGTAATATGAAACGGGAGGTATGCTAACTTGACTTTATTGCAGGCGATCATCATGGGTTTGGTGCAGGGATTGGGAGAGTTTCTTCCCATATCGAGCTCGGCGCATCTGGTGTTGGTGCCGTGGCTGTTTAACTGGCATGACCCGGGTCTGACTTTTGACGTAGCGCTTCATTTGGGGACCCTGTTTGCGGTTGTCATCTACTTCTTTAAGGATTGGATGAATTTGATCAGTGCCGGACTAACCAAGGTCAGAAGCAGCGATGGACGGCTATTCTGGTATCTGGTGGCGGCCTGCATCCCCGGCGGGATCATTGGATTCTTGCTGGAAAGCTATGCCGAGACGGTATTCAGAACTCCGCTGCTGATTGCCGCCATGTTGATCGTCATGGGGATCATTCTCTATTGGGCGGATCAAAAGAGCCGCAAGACTACGGATATTGAGCATATAAGCTTTTCCACCGCCATGTGGATCGGCGTTTCCCAGGCTTTGGCCATTATTCCGGGTGTATCCCGTTCAGGGATCACCATTACGGTGGGAATGCTGGCCGGTCTGACCCGGGAGAGCGCGGCCCGATTCTCGTTTTTGCTCTCCACCCCCATCATTTTTGGCGCTGCCCTGGTGAAAATGCCTGATGTGCTGGCCAATCCGGCCATGATTGATATCAACTTCGTGAGCGGCATGATCGTATCGGCCATTATCGGATTGGCCAGCATATATGTACTGCTCCGGTATGTGCAAAGCAAAAGCTATCTGCCTTTCGCCTGGTACCGGTTCGCGCTTGGTGCTCTCGTGATAGCGGTGGTCTTTATGCGCGGATAGGTCGATCCATATAAAGGATACATAAAAGCCGTTGCCGAAAGGTAAATCTTTTGGCAGCGGATTTTTTTTGCAGGGATTATATAAATAATCCAATTCTGCATTATTTATGTTAGTATAAAATACAAATAAGTGAACGGAACTTGTCAAAATTTATTCAAGAAGAACAGGCAGCAGTAACGGGGTGGCAATCAATATGCAAAAGTATAAACCTGGTTTGTTTTTGATTATAGGGGCTTTAATTATCTGTTTGTGTGCCGGATGCTCGGCTGTGACGCTATTAAAAGGCAACGGCGGGCAGCAGGAATTTTCTTTTATTTATATGGGGGATTCCCAGGCTGATCCGGAAACCGGCGATTATTCTGCCTGGGGGAAAATGCTGAGCCAGGCCGCTGCTGACAAGAGCCGCCCGGCCTTTGTTATGATCGGCGGGGATCTGGTTAACGACGGCAGCAGTCAGGAGGAATGGGATCGTTTCCTGACCGCCGCTGAGCCGGTACGGAAAAAGCTGCGTCTTTATCCGGCCATGGGCAACCATGACAATACGGCCTTGTTCAAGCAAATTTTCGAACTGCCGGAAAACGGCCCCGAGGGCAGGCAGGAAGCGTTTTACTCCTTTGATTACGGTGATGCGCATTTTACCGTTATGGACAGCAATTTGATGGGAGCGGCCAGTCAAGAGGATATAAAATGGCTGGAACAAGACCTGGCCCAAACCAATAAAACCTATAGGATTGTTATGTTTCACCATCCCGCATATCCGGCTGTCGATATACCTAAAGACAGCCAGCGGGCCGATGTCATCCAAAAAAACTTTGTTCCCGTCATGGAAAAAGCCGGAGTCGATCTGGTGCTTTGCGGTCATCAGCATGTCTATATGCGCACCCACCCGCTAAAAAACGGCCGGCGCAACGGGGAAGGCATTGTCTATTTGATGGGCTATTCGGGCGGCAAACAGTATTCACCCGGAGCCTATGATTATGCTGCCTGCAGCATGGGGGGGCAACCGGTTTATTCCATAATTACGGTCAACGCCCAAGGCATCGCCATCAAAACCATGGACAGCAGCGGCCAGGTACTTGATTTTACCGGTGCCCCGGACATTTCCGCTGAGCAACAGGATTTGATCATCACCATAAAGGGGGATGGCATCCAGGGGGAAAAGAAGTTTACCATGGAGGAACTGGCCGCCCAGCCTGAGGCCGGCTTTCAGCATGTCTACTCCACCATCAACAATTGGCCCACGGCCAGGTTCTATGCCGTCCGCGGCATAACCGTGCGCAGCATCTTGCAGGCTGCCGGCGTGCTGGGCACCGCCCGAGCCATTACCTTTCGATCTGATGATTCCTATGAAATGAGTTTTACCCGGGAACAATTGCTGGATACCCCCCAATATTATTATCCCCGGGTAAAAGAAGGCGCGGAGGAAGGAGCCCAGCCGGTCGAACCGGTCATTGCTTATGAATACAAGGAAGGCTCTGCCGATATGGGATCAGCCGTAGCGGATGTGCCCTGCTTGATCATCGGCCAGCGCAATCCGTTCGAACATACCAATCCGGCTTTTGTCGTCAATGTTGCGGAAATTATTGTATCCAGCCGCGATCCGGGCCAATGGGAAGCGGTCACCACCTTTCCGGCAGAAGGCGGAATTGCTGTCGGAGAATCCGTCAAGCTGCAGCATAAGTTTTCAGGTCTGGTCAAGCTGCATTATACCCTGGACGGGACCGATCCTACAGAGCTTTCGCCCCTGTATAATCCCAGCACCTATCAGCCGGAACTCAACGTGCCCATCCCCATAAAAGAGACTACCGTAATCAAGGTGCTGGTTTCAGGCTACGGCAAACACAACAGTGAAATCAAGAGTTTCACCTTTAATGCTCATTAAAAAAAGAAAACAGGAGGCAGTCCATGCATTGTGTACATAAAGGTAAACCATTGTCAGCCGTGGTGCTGATTTTATTGCTGGCGCTCGTCATGACCGGCTGTGGTGCCAAAGACAGCGGAGATCCGCAATATGAATCCCAGGTCATCACCATTGAAGGACTGAATCCGCTCGGGGAGGCTGACGTTTCCATCACTGAGATTTCCGTAGCGGAACTGCGCAAATTGCCTCAGCATGAATTAGATGCCAGCTATAAGAGAACCACCGGCCTGTTTGAAGAATTTACCATGAAAGGACCCTTTCTGAACGATGTGATCAAACATCTGGGGGGCGAACTCAAGGATTATGCCGGCATCGGCGTACTGGGCAGCGACGGCTACTACTGCCTCATCTCCAAAGAAATAATCGCTGCCACCCCGGATCTGATGCTGGCCGTTACCATCGACGATAAGGCCAAACTGGATGAGGATAATGCCCCTGCCCGCCTGGCGGTGCAGGGACAATTCGGCCCATACTGGGTAAAAAGGATCGAAAAAATAATCCTCTACCAACAGATCCCCGAAAAGGCCATCACTTCCGTATGGGTTTTCAACAATCTGGCGGAAGGGATCGAACCATATTCCTATGAATACTACGGCAGCAAGGACGATGCCATCGATCTGGAGCAGATTTTCTCCCGACTTGATCATGTGGACAGCAAAGCCTTCTTTACCATGAAATCAGCCGACGGTTTCAAGAAAAATGAAGTCCTGAACATGGTTAAGTCGCGATATTACATCAAGGTGGAGGGCAAAGACGCGCCCACCAATGTTTCTCCCTATATCAAGCTGGGTATGAACGTGCAGAACATCGCCTGGGTATCTACCAATGCCGACGCAGCGGTTTTTCCGGATAAAATAATGGAATACATGGACACCCGGGTGATTGACGGACACAAAGGCATCACCCTGGAGGAAGTTTTATATGAAACCGAAGTGAAAAAAGTAAAATCGGAAACCTTTGATATTCTAGGCACCAAAGGGGAAAAAATCACCGTGGCCGGTCAGGATCTGAGCCGGGGCATCTTGGTGCCGCGCCCGGACGGCAGTGCAGCCGTCGTCTGGGAAAAATCCACCGGCTATGAAAATATTAACGACCTGCTGCGCATTCGTCTGGTGAAAAAGACCGCTCCGGAAGCACAAGCAGCGGACGGTGTGACGAAAAACAGCGGGCCAGATGCTGAAAAAAACAGTCGGCTTTCCCTGCCCGACCAGCAGACAGCCGATACCATCCTGACCATCAGCGGTGACGCAATCAGTAAACCGGTCTATCTTTCCCTGGCCGATCTGCAGAAGCTCAAAGCCGGCTATATCGAACAGTGCTTTTCCATCGTCAACAATTATCCGACCCGCAAGTTCACGGTGGCCAAGGGGATTAATCTGGAATATCTGCTGGAACAGGCGGGGATCAAGAGCACCGCCCGCAGCATTCAAATTGAATCCAGTGATGGTTACAAAGCCACCCTGACCCGTGATCAGTTACTGGGAAAAAGATATCGTTATCCGGGATTAAAATCCGCCAGCGCTACCAATGCGGCTGAGGTCAAACCCATGCTGGCCTGGGCTTTTGGGGAAGGGCAGGATATGAGCAAAGCCCGGGAAGATGACCTTCGCCTGGCGATCGGACAGCGGGGTCTTAACGATGTAAATACGGCAGTTTCCGTACAAATGGTGGCCAAAATTACCGTTTCCGCCCAGGACAACGGACGCTGGGCGAGGCCATCCGTTTCCCTGGCGGGCGGGCAGATTACCCTGCAGCATGAGGCCATGGATCAGGTCAAGCTTTACTATACCCTTGACGGAACCGAACCCAACGAGTTCAGCCAGATATATAACCCCAGCACCACTTATTTTCAGCCCGATCTGATCAAACCCATTCCCGTCAACGGTTCGGGAACCCTGAAGGTCAAGGTAATCGGCTACGGAAAAAACGATAGTGAGGTCTTGACCTATGCCTATTAAAAAGATAATACTGCCGCTGATCATAATCCTGGCAGTTATTATTTCCGGCTGCGGGGAGACTGCTACCCCGACTGAGGCAGAATTAAACGCCTTTAACGAGATTTTGTCACAAAAATATAGCGTACAGGATTTCACCGTTGTGACCAAAGAAGTCATGACCGGTAAGCGTCAGGAAAAATTCAAGGCAGTAAAAAAAGTATTTACCACCCCGGCAGGAGACTACGCCTTCATCAGC
>JAAYCZ010000023.1 GCA_012729495.1 Syntrophomonadaceae bacterium
CATTACGGCCGCAGCATTTTTTGTACTTTTTGCCGCTCCCGCAGGGACAAGGGTCATTACGGCCGATCTTTTCGCCCACCTTGACAGGTTTCTTTTCCGCCGCTTCACCCTGATTAACAATCATTTTCCTTTCTTCGGGCCTTTCCACCACTCGTACCCGCAGGACATAACGCACCACATCTTCTTTGATGCTGTAAATCATGGTTTGAAAAGCCTCAAAGGCTTCAAATTTATATTCAATGAGCGGATCACGCTGTCCATAGGCGCGCAGATTGATGCCGTTTCTCAGTTGATCCATGGCATCGATATGATCCATCCATTTATTGTCAATGATCCGCAGCATGATGGCTTTTTCAATTTCACGCATGGTTTCCGGGCTCAGTTCCTGCTCCCTTTTTTCATAAAGCGCCAGGGTTTTTTCCTCGATTAATTCCCGCACCTGGTATTTGGTCATACCGAGCAGCGATTCCCGGGTAAGATCATGGCCGGGCAGCACATTTTGTTCAATAAAGTTCAGCAGGCCGTCCAGATCCCATTCTTCGGCGTATTTAAGTTCCCCGGCGTAACTATCCACCACCTGTGTAACCACATCGCTGATCATACTCAGCACAGTTTCCTTTAAATCTTCATCATATAAAACCTTGCGGCGCTCGCCATACATTACTGTTCTTTGCTGGTTGATCACGTCATCATATTCGAGCACATTTTTACGAATGCTGAAGTTGCGGCCTTCCACTTTTTTCTGGGCATTTTCAAGCCCCCGGGTGATCATGTTATTCTCAATCGGCATGCTGTCATCCATACCCAGACGATCCATCAGCCCTTCGATATTGGTAGAGCCAAACAGACGCATCAAATCATCTTCCAACGCCACATAAAAACGTGATTCACCGGGATCCCCCTGACGTCCGGAACGACCGCGCAGCTGATTGTCAATGCGCCGCGATTCATGCCGCTCGGTTCCCAAAACATATAGACCGCCCCGTTCTTTCACTCCTTCACCCAGCACGATATCCGTACCGCGGCCGGCCATATTGGTGGCGATGGTGACCGAACCGGCCTGGCCGGCGTGGGCTATGATCTGGGCTTCCTGTTCATGGTGCTTGGCATTTAAAACCTGATGCTTTATTCCGCGTTTGCTCAGCATGCTGCTCAGCAACTCCGATTTTTCAATCGAAATCGTACCTACCAGCACCGGCTGTTGCTGGCGGTTACGTTCCACAATATCCTCCACCACCGCTTTGAACTTGCCCATCTCGCTGCGATAGACAAAATCCGGTTTGTCCTGGCGGATCATGGGCATATGGGTAGGAATGACGACCACGTCCATGCCATAAATATTGCGGAATTCATCCTCTTCCGTCTTGGCGGTACCGGTCATGCCGGCCAGCTTTTTATACATGCGGAAATAATTCTGGAAGGTAACCGTTGCCAGGGTTTGAGATTCCTTCTCGATTTTAACCCCTTCTTTGGCCTCAATGGCCTGATGCAACCCGTCACTGTAACGCCGGCCGAACATCAGGCGGCCGGTAAATTCATCAACGATAATGACCTGGTCTTCCTTGACCACATAATCGCGGTCGCACTTCATCAAGGCGTGGGCCCGCAAGCCCTGATTGACATGATGGGCCAGTTCCATGTTTTCGGCCAGGTTTTCCACGTTGAAATATTTTTCCACCCGCTGAACCCCTTCTTCCGTCAGGGTTACGATATTCTGTTTTTCGTCCACCTTGTAATCGGTTTCATTCTGCAGGCGGGGGATAAATTTGGCAATCCGGTAATATAAATCGGTGGGTTTGTCGCCTTCGCCGGAAATAATCAGAGGGGTGCGGGCTTCATCGATTAAAATAGAGTCAACTTCGTCG
This sequence comes from Syntrophomonadaceae bacterium, assembly GCA_012729495.1. GTDB lineage: Bacteria > Bacillota > Syntrophomonadia > Syntrophomonadales > Syntrophomonadaceae > Syntrophomonas_B. The sequence continues at coordinate 1,866 of JAAYCZ010000023.1, forward strand.
ATAATCGCATAGTTGAGCGGCTTCTGCACCATATGGTCAGCGGAAACAACCATATTGTCACGCAAATAATCAAAACCCAGTTCATTGTTGGTGGCATAGGTTATATCACACTGATAGGCAGCGCGGCGTTCTTCATAGTTTAAATCATGCACGATCAAACCGACTGTAAGCCCGCAGAATTCATATATAGGCCGCATCCATTCCGCGTCACGCGAAGCCAGATAGTCATTGACGGTAACAATGTGAACCCCCTTGCCCGTAAGCGCATTCAGATAGGCAGGCAGGGTCGCCACCAAGGTTTTTCCTTCACCGGTCTTCATTTCTGCGATCTTGCCTTTGTGCAGAACCATCCCGCCGATCAGCTGGACGTCAAAATGACGCATTCCCATCGTGCGGCGCGATGCCTCGCGGACCAGGGCAAAAGCCTCCGGCATAATATCCCGCAGGCTCTCCCCGTCTTCCAGGCGTTGCCGAAATTCGGCTGTCTTCCTGGGAAAATCCTCATCCGCAAGCGCTTGCATCTGCGGTTCCAGAGAATTGATATGTTCTGCCGTCAGTCGCATCTTTTTAACTTCTTTTTCATTATTATCAATAATTTTTTTCACAAAATCCTTGATCAATTGGAAACCCTTCTTTCAAAAAATGAGGAACCATATGGTTCCTCATTATCAGCATCAAACAATACTATATTATCATTTTGCGCCTGCATCATCAACTAATCGAAGTCAGGCTCGATCAATCCATAGTGCTTATCCTTCCTTTTGTAAACCACATTCACCTCTTCTGTTTCCGCATTCATAAAGACGAAAAACGAATGTCCCAATAGGTTCATCTGCATGATCGCTTCCTCTTCATCCATGGGTTTCAGGGCAAAGCGCTTGGTTCTGACGATTTTAAATTTCTCAGTTGTATCCTTGTTTTCCAATTCCTTTTGGATTTCGTCGGCTACTGCCTGTTTCAACCCGCCTCCGCGATAACTTTTATATAGTTTGGTTTTATGTTTTTCTATCTGCTTTTCCAGTTTTTCAACCACCAGATCAATCGCCGAGTACATGTCATCGCTGGCAACTTCTCCCCGGAGTATAACCCCGTTCAAGGGAATGGTAACCTCAACCTTGTGACGCTCCCCTTCAACCGAGAGAGCAACCTGAGCAGTTCTGGCATCTTCGATATACCTTTCAAGTTTGGAAAGTCTTTTGGTAGTATAATCCTTTAGCGCATCAGTAATGTCGATGTTTCTTCCTCTGATATCCAATTTCATACGACCACTCCTTTCCTGCGTATTTATATTATACTCAATTATGAGCATATTCTACACAAAAATTTGTTAAACAGTTGAGACTTTGATCCAAAAATAAAACCGGGCTTGGCTGCCCGGTAAAAAAATCATAAATTAAAAAGAAGTTTGTTTTTGTTTTTGGAAACATTCCAGACAATATACAGGTCTGCCTTCAACCGGTTTGAAGGGGACTTCTGTTTCAACCCCGCAATCAGCGCATATGGCTTTGAACATTTCCCGCGGGCCTCTGTTGCTGCTGTTGCTGCGGCGATTCTGTCTACAGTCTTTGCAGCGTTTGGGTTCATTTTCAAACCCTTTTTCATGATAAAATTCCTGTTCCCCAGCGGTAAATACGAACTCTTGTCCACAGTCCTGGCACACTAAAACTTTGTCTTCGAACATGTTAAAAAAACCCCTCACTTTTTTGTATATTGCCGGATTTCAGCCAATAAATATGACTCCCGACTCTAGCAATATTATAAACGCTTGCTTTTAAAATGGCAAGAAAGCTGGACACTTCTTAAAGCCCTTTCCCGCTTGCCCAGACAATCACACAAACGCGTGCCGCACCTGCTTCCAGAAGTACTTTCGTACATTCACGGCAGGTGGAACCTGTGGTGTAGACATCGTCTACCAGAAGTATATCTTTATTTTTTACTTTATGCTTATGGTCTATTTGAAAAGCTGATAGCAGGTTCTTTTCCCTTTCCTCCTTGGTCAAACCGGTTTGTGCCGGGGTATCCTTGATCCGGCTTATAACCTCCGGATCGTATGGTATCCTCAGATGCTTACTGATCTGGCGAGCCAGCAGCTCGGTTTGGTTAAAGCCTCTTTGCTTGAGGCTGCTCCAGGAAATGGGAACCGGTACGATCAGATCAATATTTTGGTAACGTGGTTCCTGCCTGACTTTTTCCGCCATCATTTCTCCCATACGGACACTCAGATACTTGCGCCCCATGAATTTTAGCACCTTGGTGGTGATCCGGTACGGTTCCTCATAAGGGCCTACCGCCCGGGCAATGTCAAAACGGGGACGATCTTGCTGACAATCCAGACATCGGTTTCCTCCCTCAGGCAGGTATTTGCCGCAAATATCACAGGTGGAACAGGCACACTGCAGAACCAGCATATTGGCTTCGCAATCATAGCACCAAGGTTTACGGCTGCTGAATCGACCAGGTTTATGGCAAATGCAGCATTTCTCCTGCGGAAAAAGAATATCCAAAACCAGATCAAGCATTTTTGAACCTCCCCGCCTGCAGTTTAACCACGCAGTCATATAAAAACAAAGACTGACGGGTGTGACCGCTTTAGAGCACGGTCATCTTAAAATCAGACATTTTTTATAATCTTACTTATTATACCATAAAAATAATCGTATACCCCCCGACTTGTCTGGATATTGGGCTATGTCAGAGCAGCATTGACAGCTTTGGTGAGGATAATAACCGAGGGATTGGTGCGCTGCAGGCAGGAAGCAATAAAGAGCAGTTCGGGCCAGCAAGGATTCTGAGCGGATATTTCCAGACAAAGCCGCGCCCGGGGCATCATGTGATGAAGCGCCAACCTGACTTCATATTCAGCCTGTTCAGGATCAGCCAGATGCAAAGTCACATTGTATCCGTCCGGATTAACCGGCTTTACCGCCAGGATCAACCTCATCATCATTGCCAGCCATAAACCGAAACAGGCCAGTTTGAGCAATATCAGCATAAAAATAACTCCCTCCGGCAAGCTATTATATACTATGCCGAAAGGAGCCAAAATGATTACTGTGCATTTATAGAGACAGTTGTTTCAAGGTTTCGTTTTTCAATTCCTTTACCCGTTCGGGACTGGATGCCTCACAGTAAATCCTGAAGAGCGGTTCGGTTCCGGAGGTTCGGATTAATATCCAGCTCCCATCTTCCAGCAAAAACTGTTTGCCTTCCAATTCATTAATCCGTTCTACTTTAACCCCGGCAAAGGTACGCGGCTGCATTTCTTTCAAATCGGCCAAAACTCTTAATTTTACTGCTTCTGTGGTTTTAATATCAGTTCTTTCGCTGCAGACATTGCCGTATTGTTCAGCCAGATCAGCCTGCAATTCATGGAATGATTTGCCCGTATAAGCCATGATCTCAACCGCCAGCAGGCAGGCCAGGATACCGTCCTTTTCAGGAACATGACCAAACACGGTCAGCCCGCCGCTCTCTTCGATGCCCATCATGCATCCTTTTTCCCGCATGCATTCACCTATGTACTTAAATCCGACCGGCGTTTCGATCGCGGTCAGGCCATTTTCACGGGCGATTTTATCCAGCATATGGGTGGTGGCGATGGAACGGCATACCGGGCCCCGATAGGTACGAGTTTTGACCAGATGATCAAAAAGCATGTAACTGAATTGATTGGGGGTAATAAAATCTCCGTTACGGTCAACAATGCCGAAACGGTCAGCGTCACCATCCAGAGCCAGACCCAGATCAGCCTTGTAAGACTGCACCGCCCGTTTGAGGTCTCCCAGAATTGCATCGGTCGGCTCCGGCATCGTGCCGCCAAACAAAGGATCCCGGTAATTGTTGATGGTTTTTACTTCGATTCCCAATTCGTTTAAAACCCGATCCAGATAGCCAATCCCGGCTCCATACATGGGATCAACCACCACCCGCGGGGGGTTCTCGTTAATAAAATCGGGGTTAATCATGCGCAGGAGATGATTGCTGTATTCCCGATCCAGGTCGATATCGGTCAGCAAATTAAGCGGCAGAGCTTCCTCCAGATCCAGTTCATATACTTTGCCGCCGCTTAAAATACGATTGACTTCTTCTTCAATGGCTGAAGTAACCTCGGGTAATGCCGGCCCGGCGTACTCAGGAATAAATTTAATGCCGTTGTATTCGGAAGGATTATGGCTGGCAGTAATCATAATTGCTCCCCCGGCATCCTGCTGTCGGATTGCAAAAGCAGCCAGAGGGGTAGGAGCAGCTTTGCTGAATCTCAATACTCTGATCCCGTTGCCGGTCAGAACGCGGGTACATTCATCAGCAAATTTTTCCGAAAGAAACCGATTGTCATAAGCTACAACAACGCCTTTTTTATAATGCTGCGTATTCTTCAAATAACAAGCAATTCCCTGAGTTACGATTTTAATATTTTCAAAAGTAAACTCCTTTGCCATAATGGCTCTCCAGCCATCAGTGCCAAACTTTATAACCGACATGTTGTCCTCCTTAACTGAGCTCAGAGCGCTGACGTAATCTTCATTTAAAACTCGAGCTGTCGATTACCATGTCACATAAACCTTTAATATATTCTAGCTTTTTAAACTATTCCCTGCCAATTAATAATATCTTTGCGGCTATGATATTCAGCCTTGGGCACCAATGCGGACATAAAGGAATTCCTTGATCACATTAACGATTCTCAGGGCAGCTTTGCCATCCCCATAAGGGTTTATGGCCCGGGCCATTTTATCATACTCAACCGCATCAGAAAGCAACCGCGCCGCGGCCTTGTAGACGTTTTCCTCTGCCGTTCCCACTAATTTTACCGTCCCCGCAGTAATGGCTTCCGGTCGTTCCGTCGTATCCCGCAATACCAGTACCGGTTTACCCAGGGAAGGCGCTTCTTCTTGCATTCCGCCGGAGTCCGTCAGCACCAGATAACTGCGGTTCATTAAATTGGCAAAAGGCTCATAATCAAGCGGCTCCAGCAGGTGGATACGCTCCTTTCCGCCCAGCATGGTGACGGCCAGATCTCTGACCGTAGGGTTGAGGTGAACCGGAAACACAACTTCCACATCGGGAAAATCATCTACCAGCCGCAGCAAGGCCTTATAGATATCGCGCATCTTCTCACCCCAGTTTTCACGACGGTGAGTAGTGACCAACAGAATTCTGCGGTCGAAATTTATTCCCTGCAATTGCTCGTCAAATGGATACTCATTATGAACCGTAGCCAGCAACGCATCAATAACAGTATTGCCAGTGACCCAGATTTTAAAAGTCGCGGTGCCTTCCGCCAGCAAATTTTCCCGGGCAATGTCAGTCGGGGCAAAATGCAGTTCAGCCAGACGCCCGGTCAGGGTTCGATTCATTTCCTCCGGAAAGGGTGAATATTTATTGCGGGTACGCAGGCCGGCTTCAACATGGCCCACCGGGATCATGCAATAAAAAGCAGCCAGAGCCGCCACAAAGGTGGTGCTGGTATCTCCGTGCACCAGCACCAGATCAGGCCGTTCCCGCTCCAAAATTTCCTTCATACCGGTCAGTACACCGCTGCTGATACTGAACAGATCCTGCTTTTCCTTCATCAGATCAAGATCATAATCAGGTTCAATGGCAAACAAATGCAGCACCTGATCAAGCATCTCCCGATGCTGGGCAGTAACTGCCACCACCGTCTTTATATCATCAACTTTTTTCAATTCCTTTATGACCGGCGCCATCTTGATCGCTTCCGGCCGGGTACCAAAAACCACCATTACTTTTCCTAAATGCATCGCTTACATCCTTCCCCCATAAACCTCTGCTCATTTAGCATCATAGTAATATATTCCCATCAGCAAGTCAAAAATCAAAAACGCAATCCTAACCGGTGAACAGAACAAATCGCCCTGATATCATAAAAATACCCGCTCAATCAACGTACTTTAAATGGAATTAAGGTTTTCTTGATGAGATCCACCGACGCTCAGGCGGCGCTATGCTTGCCTTGTGATCGCTTACGGCACTAGATGCCAGATGGCATCGTCGCTTTATCGCCTTCGGCTCCTCAGGATGACAAAACATGTACTTTTTTAATGATTCCGGACAATAATTGCTTTATCTAGAATTAATAATGAATTTAAAAAAGCCGCGTTTCGTGTAGATGAAACGTGGCTTTTCCGCTATTTAAACTTGATTCCACTGCAAAAACCCAGTTACTTGTACTCGTAGAGGAGACTTTAGTCTCCGACTATCCCTGGACGCCTATATGTAGGGGAGACTAAAGTCTCCCCTACGGTATATAGTGTATAAATACACTTTTTGCAGTGGAATCAAACTTATTTTTAAATTATTGCTCCGGGTTTACTCTCTTTACAATGAGATTTATTGACTGGTGCTGAATGTCTGTGGTTACCAACACCCTGCCCTGATCTACATAATACAGCCGGTCATTGATGAGCAGGAGGCCGCTGTAAGGGCGATTATCACTGACGTTCAGGATGGTTAGCCAAATATCGGCCCGGCTGTCAACGGTGCGGGGGCAGGCGGAGCCGATGATAAACTCACCTTCTACAAAAACGGGAGTATCAGCAGGGTGATCCAATTTGGCATTAAACACATAATCGCTGCCGGCAAGGCCGTAATTGCTGAGGGTGGATGAACTGTAAATAACCACTTCCCAGACTCCGGCCATGGGATATTTAATTTCCTCGCTGACCTCTCTCTGCGCAGTCAGCCCTTGCGGAGCCAAACCGGCAAACTCAGTTACATTATAAAGCTGACCGGCAGCATCATAAATGTGCATCCTGACCCTTCCCTGCAGCTTGCTCAGTGAACCCAAAACCCGCAGCTTCAGCAGCAGCGACTTCTGTCCCTCCGGTACCTGTAGATAAATTCGCTGCATCTGTCCGCCGGGCAGATCATCATACAAGTCAATTTCACCGTTTTTACTCCACGGTTCCGGTACGATTATGGTATTAAGAATCTCCACCGGGGAACGATTGGAATCAACAAAGCTGCCTTCGATCAGACCTGTATAAAGTCCCGGTTGGGAAGGCAGATCATATTCCACCCGCAGATATCTCTGGCTGTCGGCCGGTAAATACAAAGGATTGTTCTCCAGCCGCAGCCAGTCAGCCTTGCTCTGCCAGGTAACCTTGGTTTCCCGATCAAGGTTCTGGAGGGTAAAGTTTACCCGGCCGGGTATGGATTGCCTGATTATCAAGCCTGAACCTTCTCCGTCAAGGTTGGATGAAACCTTGATTTCACTGTTATCAGGCAGGCCCTCTGCCTGCAGAACGATCTGAGCCGCTTCATAAGCATCCAGCACCCCATGACCCTGTTCAGCTGGCGACAGATGATCAAGCTGACGAGCCCCGCTGACAAGAGCCTGCTTTATCATCAGACTGTTAAAACCATGCCCCTGCTTCCACATCTCTTCCATCAACAGAGCAGCACTGCCGGCGGCAAAAGGGGCGGCCATGCTGCTGCCTTCAATCAACTGCGCCGGCCGTCCGGTCCAAACCGGAACAGTTGAAATGACCGAACCCGGCGCCAGCAGATCCGGTTTCAAGCTGCCATCCTTTGCCGGCCCGGCGGAGCTAAAATACCAGGATCCGGCTGATTCTGTCGTCCAGCCATAATTTGCAGCCAACATTTCCGGTGCAATATAAGCTCCGATGGCAAGCGTATTGGGCGCATCGGCAGGAGATGCCAGCGTCACCAGGCCCGGGCCGTCGTTGCCGGCAGCAACGCAAATCAAAGTGCGGGCGGCCAGTTCATTGATGCGGTTGCGGAAATTCGCAATCGCTTCTTCATCCCGTTCATAATAGCCCAGGCTGATATTAATAATATTAGCCCCTTTGCTGACCGCATATTCGACTGCCCTAAGCGTATCCTTCAGGTAAGCGATACCCGCACTGTCCGCCACCTTCAGTGCAATCAGCTGGGCATTGGGCGCTGCCCCCATCAGTTGTCCGTTGGCAGCCGCAATCCCGGCCACGTGGGTACCGTGTCCCTGGCTGTCATAGCCGAAATTTACTGTATTACCACCGTCCCATATGTCGCACAGTATAAAAGGAAATCCCTGCGGCAAATCAGCCGTTTTAGGAAACGAAGCGTAATTGTGTTTATTATCGCGATAAATCCTTAAAGGCACTTCATCGTCCAGACTGAAATTCTGATTCGTATCCACAAAAACCGTGTCATATATTCCCGCCGTTTTGGAGTCCATCACGAGCACCATGATCTTATCATTATTACTGTTGTTGCCGGTAAAATCATAATCGTTCAGATATGTTATCCATTCTTCCGACCAAAATCCATAATGGTATTGACCGCTCTGCGATCTTTCGATGCCAGGCAGCATATATTGACCCTTATCGGTGTTGATGTATTTATCATCCGCTGCCGCATATGCCAGTAAATTTGTATCCACCCGGCCTTCTTCACTAAAATTTACCCAGTCGACAACTTTGCGCTGACCGTCCTGCGTGCGCTGCAGATCCTGCTGCAGCGGATCAATACCGGAATCAATGACGGCAATCGTTACTCCTTTACCGCTGACTCCCATTTTGTTTTGCAGTTGTTTTATTCCCGCTGCCTCCTGCGCTGCCGCCAGCGACAATTCTTCCTGGTTCCCGGTAATCGGAGAAGCCATTATAGAGCCCGGTTCATCAACAGCAAAAACTTCCCCGCTTGCAGGGGTCGACGGAATATGTACACTGCTTAATACAGCTTCTTGCTGGGCCGCAGATGTTTCCAGCTGCTTTACAGCCAAATCCAGATATTCATTGGCATAGCTTAGCCGGGCATGAATTATCTCTCCGTAACGGTTGACGTTGAAGTTGATTCGCGCCGGGATTATGTCCTTCCAAACTGTAACCAGGTTATTGCGGTCAAAAATCTGCGCTCCCTCAGCCAGTTTAAATACTCTGTCCGTACCGATCACCTGAATCGTCAGCCCATTTGTGTCAGCCTTTTTTAGCAGCCCATTAAAATCAAAAAGAATTCCCTTTTGATTCATAATCACAGCCAGTAAATGAACTGCTTCCGCCCGGCTTAATTGATCCAGCGGACAAAAAGATCCGTCCGGAAAACCTGTGATCAATCCCTGTTCTGTGGTTTTTTGGATCCCTTCAACAGCCCAGTCAGCAATTTTATCACTGTCCGTAAACTCCAGCACGGCATCATCTGACGGTTGTTCCTCACCAGGTTGGATACGGCTTAAAATTACAGCCGCCTCCTGTCGAGTTATGTAAGCATCCGGCCCGAAATAAGTCCCTTGCCCCAGCAGCCAGCCCTGCTCTACCCCGGCCATTATATATCCCTTGGCCCAGAAATCGAAGGGAGTATCATCAAATATAGGGGAAGCTTGGTTTATTTCCAGACCAGCCTCTTTCTCTCCCAACGCAACGGCCAGCATTTTGGCAAATTCAGCGCGGGTGACCGGTTGTTCAGGATAAAAACGTCCGTCCGGATACCCCTGTAGTATTTCCATTGCTTCCAACTGGGAGATCTCCATCCGATCCCAATTCAATTTTGTATCAATAAAATCAGCGGCTGGCGCTGAACGGCTCAAAATGAGCACTAAAAGGAATGCCAGCACCGCCGCCGGAAAATATGAGAGTTTGCATCGCAAGCTGATTTTCATAATGACTCCTGGCAATATGTAAAATTTATACCTGGTTTCTTATTCCCCGCATTATAACATCGGTTATGGCATCAGCCAGATAATTAGTCTCGATATCCCAACCATCCAGCACCAGCGGTGCCCATATGGAGGCGATCACCCCGGTAACCACCAGCGTCATAATATAGGGATCCTGCTGACGCAGTTCGCCGCTGGCAATCCCCTCTTCCAATATCTTCTGCAAACGCGCCTCTTTTTCTTTACGCATCTGCAGCATCCAATCTTTCACTTCATCATCCTGCACCTGGGTATCCCAAAAGACTAACCGAGTCAGGCGGCTGTGCTGACGGCAGAAGAGAATATGGCCTTCCAGCAGGGAGTGAATCATTTCCTCAACCGTCTTGCGCCGCAGATTTTGCATTTCCAAGGACTCGAAATAAGTATATAGTCCCCGGGCCAGCATCTGCTGAAACAACTGGATTTTACTGGCGAAATATTCGTAAATGGTTCCCTTGCCAATTCCTGCCGCCGTTGCTATCTCATTCATGGTGGCATTATGGTAGCCCTTTTCGGAAAACACCTTCAGGGCGGCATCAAGGATTAGATCCCTTTTTATCTCTTTGGGGCTTTTTGCTTGCATCATGCTCCTCCATAATATGTGTTCTTAACCGACCGGGGTATTAAACCAGCTCGGTCGATTCTAATAAATATTATATTTCATGGCCGACTTAACCGTATTGTAGTTATAAATGCACTCGGATAAAGCGGCTTCCGCCTTGTGCAAATCGTCGGACGCCTTCTGCACATCCTCAAAAGTAGCCATACCCACCTCGTAGCTAAGCTGGCGGAGACGGTAGGCTTCCCGGCTCAGTTCGACTGCCTTGGATAAGTACTGGTACTGTTCTTCCAGCGATCTGTAGTTTGCATATGTCTGATTAAC
>JAAYCZ010000003.1 GCA_012729495.1 Syntrophomonadaceae bacterium
AATAGTAAACGGTGCCGAGGGTGAGGACTTTTTTGAGTTTGCAAAACAGATGAGGAACAGAGTACATGGACAAATATAAGGTTAAGATTTATCCGGCTGCTAAAAGGGATTTAAACGATATTGTAAACTACCTGAATACATTGTCACCACAGGCCGCCATCAGATACTATGACCTGCTGGTAGATAAAATCGGTAGTCTGGTGGAAATGCCGGAAAGGTGTTCCTTTGTAAGGGATGTTGCATTAAAAGCAAAAGGCTACCGGTATCTGATTGTAGAAAGTTATCTGGTGTTTTTTGTTTTAAAGGATGATACGGTACAAATACGCCGGATTTTATATAACAAACGGCAATACGAATGGCTATTTTGAATCACGGAGAAGGTGGTGGTATAATGGCCGGTGCCAAGGAAATAACTGCCGGAGTATTTCAAGTAGGAGGGGACAGGTTTTCCAACGGGGAGGACTGTTGTGTTTATCTGGTGGACGGAGATTCGGAATCTGTCTTGATTGATGCCGGAGCGGGCAGAAGTGCTGCGTTGATTGCAGATAATATTCTAGCTGCCGGGGTTAAGCTTTCTACTCTGAAGTATTTGGTGGTCACCCATGGTCATATTGATCATATCGGTGGGCTGGCATATTTAAAGGAGAAATTGCAGCTGAAGGTAGTTGCTCATCAGCTGGAATTACCGGCTGTTGAATCGGGACTGCCTCATTTAACGGCTGCTGACTGGTATGGAGTCAGGTATGAAAGGGTTAAGGTGGATCATGTTTTAAAAGGTGAAGAGGAAAGGATCAAACTGGGCCAACTGGAACTGGTCTGCCTGCATACTCCCGGGCATACGGTCGGAGGAATATCCCCCTATATAGACATAGGAAAGAAACGGGTTCTTTTTGGACAGGATATTCACGGACCTTTTAACCCTGAGTGGGGCTCCGATTTAAGTCAGTGGCAGCATTCCATGCAAAAGCTGATTGCACTGAAGGCAGACATACTCTGCGAAGGGCATTTCGGCATTTATTCACCGGCATCAGCCGTAAAAGAGTACATTAATGGTTATTTGCGTCAGTATGGTCAGAGAAGATAAATATTATTATAATGAAAATAGACAGATGCAAATGGTGAATGATCCCATGAGGATAAAATAATGATTGACAGAATTGCTTATACGCAGCCGTATAACGGTACTATAACCAATAAAAATCCGGTAGTGGCCGGTACTGCCAATATTAATCCACTGCAGAATGCTGGTTCTCCTGTTGCTGGGAGTCTGTCCCCGGCTGCCTATGTATCCATTGGCGGTAAAAATTTTACTGTCTACTCCCAGGCTCAAATACCCGGCATGCATAATCCGGTTTCAAACCAAGATGCAGCTTATGGAAAAACGCCGGAAGCAGTCAAAAATAGTGACGAAGTGATAAAACTTCCTGGCTCGACAGAGTGCCAAACCTGCAGTAAACGGCGTTATCAGGATAAATCAAACGATGCGGGAGTGTCGTTTAAGTCTCCCACCTATATCTCACCCGAAAATGCTGCCTCAGCGGTAGCCGCACATGAACAGGAACATGTCAGAAATGAACAGTCTAGTGCTGCCAGCGAAGGTAGAGAGGTCATATCTCAAGCAGTCCGAATTTTTACAGATACTTGTCCGGAATGCGGAAAAGTATATGTATCAGGCGGTGAAACCCGCACAGTTACAGCTGCCAAACCTGCCTCCCCCCAAACCCCCTCCCGATCAGGACAACTGGTTGATATGTACGCTTGAGTCACGGGGACGGTTCTTTTGACTCACGATGAATCCCTGAGAGGTGACAGGGGGATGGGCATATTATCATTATATTGACGATTGACAACAACCCTTGTCACATTTAGAAATTCTGATGGAGTTAATATCTCAGGACGTCAGGAGGAGTTATTAGTATGAAAGAACGATTATCTGTAATTCAGGATGATATAACCAGACAGCATGTGGATGCTATAGTTAATGCCGCCAACAATTCTCTTTTAGGTGGAGGGGGCGTTGATGGTGCTATTCACAGGGCGGCCGGTCCGGAATTGCTGGCAGAATGTCGAGGCCTGCATGGCTGCAAAACTGGTGAAGCTAAAATAACCAAAGGCTACCGTCTGCCGGCTAAATGGGTTATTCATACTGCAGGGCCGGTGTGGCAAAGGGGAAATAATAACGAAGACCAACTATTGGCCAGCTGTTATAGAAATTCACTGAAGTTAGCAGTATTAAATGAAGTTAAAACCATTGCGTTTCCTTCCATAAGTACCGGTGTGTACAGATTTCCGGTAGCGAGGGCAGCAGAAATAGCCATTAACGAAATTCAGATATTTTTAGCAGCGGATGACTCCATTGAAAAAGTTATCATGGTTTGTTTTGATGAGACTACCTTCAGGTATTACCGGGAGGCAGTGGATAGAAGGATTCTTGAATCTTAGATTATCGTATCCCCTTGAGATATGGAACAAAGTAATGCAGGGAACGGCGAAACGCCGCTCCCTGCTTAGATGGGGGGGAAGTATCCAGGATGATTATTTCTGATTCATATCAGCGTACATTTTTCTAAGAGTGGTTTTCTCAATTTTGCCGATATAGTTGTGAGGAATTGCATCTATAA
>JAAYCZ010000200.1 GCA_012729495.1 Syntrophomonadaceae bacterium
AATTAAATACTTCAGTTTGATATTCATTATAGTAAGGATCCCTATAGCAATAGGAAAATCATAATTACTCGTATGAGGTACAGCCAACAAAACGCATTTTTTTATCTCCGGAGGAATGGCTCCTTCGATCTTCCATCCTGCCAGCCGGATATAAATTTTAGAAATAAGTCGCATCAACGGTAATCCTGCCCCCTGTTTCATGCAGCATTTTGATCAATCACCATTCCTGACCACAAGCCCATTATGGTGTTTTAATTATTGCCGCTTTTTATTTTTTAAACAAGTCCATAATGAGCTTAAAATGTGTCGATCCATCTGCGCAACAGCGGTTTTCTAATAGCAATCGTGCTTTCCGGACACAGTTCCTGGCAGCAGAAGCATCTTATACAATGATTAGAATCGTATGTAGGCGGATGGTTTTGGTTGATACCTCCAACATATATTATTTGAGCGATCCCATAAAAAACGCCACCATACTGATCAAGGCAATGGCAAAACCTATGATTCCCAAAAATGCAAACCGCTCCACCTGAGCACTGTGATTGGCCTGGATAATCATGGCTGACCCAATCAGAGTCCCGGAGATAATTAAGCTGAAACTTAGACGACTGACCATTTGTGCCGTTTTACGGTATAATTTGGGCGACAGATTGACATCAAGGTGTAATGTTAAACGTCCATCGGCAGTATCCTGCAGCAAACGGTTGAAATTAGAGGGAATAACCTTAAGCGGTTCAACTTCCTTATAATAGCGGCTGCGCAGAAATTTACCGATATTGGACGGTTTCAGCCGTTCCCGATATACTTTTTGCGCCAGTGGTGAGACCACATCACTGAAATTGAAATCAGGATCGAGTTTCTTGCCCAGACCTTCAACCGTAATCAGGGCTTTCATCAGGGAGGTCAGGTAAGAAGGCATTTTCAAATGATAACGATAAGCGAATTCCATAATTTCACTGCGCATGTGCTTGATATCCAGACTTCCGATACTGCTTGTATAAAGGCTTTCCACCAACTCGGCAAAGGACTCGGAAAAATCCTCGCTGTCTTCCAAATGGTTCAGAATGCCCATATCCCGCATAACTGACATAGCCCGATAAGGGTCATTTTTGGTAACCGCTATCAACATCTCTCCTACGTAGGCCAGCCTTAAATCACTCAGGTAACCAATTTCTCCGAAATCGATGAAAGCAATATGTTCGTTATCAATAACCAAAATGTTGCCGGGATGCGGATCGGCCTGGAAAAATCCATTCAGCAGGATCTGCGATAAAAATGCTTCCGTCCCCAAAGCTGATATTTTACGGCGATCCAAACCCTTTTGCTCGATCATTTCAATATCACTCAGTTTTATGCCCTCAATATATTCCTGCACCAGTACCCGGGGGCTGCTGAATTCCTTAAATACGCGGGGAATAATTACTCTTTTGTCATCGGCAAAATTTTTGTAGACCCGCTCGGTGTTGCGGGCTTCGCGTTCATAATCAAGTTCTCTTAACAAGGTACGGCGGTAGTCTTCCACCATGCCCAGGACACCCAGGCGTTGGGCTTCGGCTGAGCGTTGCTCGGAAATACGCGCTAGCCCCTTAAGGATTTCAAAATCATTTCTGACTTTAGCTTCAATCCCCGGGCGCTGCACCTTCACGATTACTTCTTCTCCGTTTAAAAGACGAGCCCGGTGAACTTGTCCGATGGAGGCTGCTGCCAGCGGTTCGGGGTTAAAATCGGCAAATATGTTATCAATCGGCCCCATTTCCTGATCCAGAACCTGCTTCAGTTCGGCCCAACTGATAGGTTCAACTTTATCCTGCAGCTTTTCCAATTCCTCAATAAAAACAGGCGGAAGGATATCCGTCCTGGTACTGAGCAACTGCCCCAGTTTCACAAAAGTAGGTCCTAATTCAACCAAAGCCTCGCGCAGATTAATGGCCAACAAATACTGGTTTTTGACTGATACGGGAACTCCTGTCCTGATGTTCTTCATAGCAGTACGATCATTAAATCCGAATCTTTGCAAAATATATCCCAGTCCATGGCGCATAAAAGTTCCTACTATTTCCCGCCGGCGCCTTATATATTTCAACTGCCATCTGGAATTCACCGTAAGCCCTCCTTTATATATTATCTGCTGTTAGTATTCCAGTAATAAAGGTGGATTCCTCTTAATATTTGACCATTTTCGTTATATTTTTATAGAAATAAAGCCGCTCTGGCTGCAAACAAGACAAAGGCGCACCCAGTAGTGCCTGCGGCTTGCCACAAGCCCGGTTTTCTTAACATAACCCAGCTATTCACCTTTTTTGATGCTCTGAGGTCTATATCGCTTTGATATGGGCTTGGAGACTGTCAATAAAGTCAAAAATCAATAGAGCGAGTAAAAAAGGCAAAGAGCAAGGCTTGCCAAAAGTCCGTGATTGAGGCGGTGTAAGGTATGGGAACACACCCCTTAGGGGGAATGTCCCCTTAACAAGTACGCTGACCGAACGGTCTTTTGGCATAACATACAGCTATTTGCCATTTTGACGCTCTGAGGCCCATATCACTTTGATATGGGCCTGTTTACAGGGGCAATGACAATATATTACCGCTTCGAAATTAACCTCTTGCAGCTAAAATTTAAAAACTACAATTTATTTTGTCTTGGCATGCTCCGCTTCTTCCGCCTTCAGCACCTTGCGCATAATTTTCCCGGTACCACCTTTGGGAAGGGTATCACGGAATTCGATAACCCGAGGATATTTATAAGCTGACATTTCTTGCCGGGCCCAATCAATAATCTCTTCTGCGGTTACTTTATCCTTATATTCCGGTTTCAGCACCACAAATGCCTTGACTTCTTCGCCTTTGTAATCATGAGGTATACCAATGACGCAGCATTCTAATATGGCCGGATGATGATAAAGGTATTCCTCAACTTCAGCCGGATAAACACTATAGCCGGATACTTTAATCATTTCCTTGGTTCTGCCGCATAGCCACAGAAAACCGTCTTCAGCCATCCGCACAATATCCCCAGTCTTCAGCCATAAAAAGTCACTGTCATCCGATTTTACAAAAGTTTCCGCGGTGGCCTCGGGGTTATTCCAGTAACCGATTGCAATGGAAGGCCCTCTTTGCCATAATTCACCTTCCTCGCCGATTTCTGCATCCTTGGTTTCATCGTTTAGATTTGCTATTCTGATATCAACCAGCGGACAGGGAATGCCTATGGCACCGACTCTGGAGTAACCGCTGGAATTGCATATCGTATAAGCCATGGTTTCACTCATGCCAAAACCATCCTGCAGCTCAACCCCGAAAATCTCCTTATATTTATTGAATAACGCCTGCGGCAACGGCATACCTCCCGTACCGATAAAAGTCAGAGAAGACAGGTCGTAATCCTTAAATTTGGGATGCTGGAGAAAAGCTATATTCATCGTGGTTATACCGATCCAGACCGAACAGCGGTATTTTTCAATGGCCTGATACATCGTTTCCAGATCAAAGCGAACCAACAAAACAATGGTTGCGCCGCACAATATGGGAGCATTGAGCGAATTGTTGGAACCGTTTACATGGAATAAAGGCAGGACCGCTATATGTATGTCATCCTGCCGGGTAGGCCGTCCGTAACCCGAGTTGACGGCATTCGCCAGAACATTAAAATGAGTCAGAATTGCTCCTTTGGGATTGCCGGTGGTGCCGGAAGTATATTGCAGCATGGCAATATCTTTTTTAATATCCAAATCAGCCAACTCAGCAATCGGTTCACTGTCAACCAGTTCCTGCCAGGAAATCGTATCCGGGAAATCACCTCCGTGTCCGCCGGGATCGAAACTGGCTAAAATTTCAGGCTCTGCCGGTAGATACTCGCCCAGGGAGGTTACGACCACCTTCTCCACGGAAGGCACTTCATCTCTAACTGCAGCAAAAACCGGGAAAAGATCATCTTCAAAAATCACAACTTTCGGCTTACAATCATTCAGGACATAGCGCAATTCACCGCCTTTATACAGCGGACTTCCGGTAATAACAACCGCGCCGATGGCGGAGGCAGCATAATAAGCAATGATAAATTGGGGACAGTTCTGCAACGCAATATAGATCCGGTCACCCTTTTTCATTCCCATTTTCTGCAGGCCTCCAGCCACGCGCCATACCATGTCATTTAATTCCTTGTAGGTTATAATGCGGCCATAAAAAATGATTGCTGGTTTGTCAGGAATTCTCCAGGAAAAATCATAAAGATGCTTGACCAGCGGATCCTTTCCATAATGAAAACGGTCCGGCCACCAATGGGGAATATTTTTTTCCCATATCTTCTTATCCATAGCTTTAAACATTGACTTACTCCTCCTCCTCCGGAATGTAGTTTAGACTGCTGTATCGGCTTTTTTCCATCACCTCCGTAAATTCCTGAAGTGCCGGCGATCTGCCGGGATCTCCCTCTCCATCACATACAGCTATAAATTTCACTTCAATATTTAGACAAAATATCCTCTTTATATTAAATTAATCCATAATTATTTGATATTTTAATTGACTAAATATGTCAAAATACTAAATTTGCCCAGAGTATATACCCCGGGCATTGATTGACGTGTTATCTTGCTATATTTTGCCATGCATTTGACTTTAGATCTTCTATCGTTGATCCAGCCAATTTAAATAACAGCAGTTACGGTAAATCATTCTCCGTTAATTTGAAACTGTTATAATAGAAACAGGCAAAGATATGTTGGGGGGATGATTCATATATATGCAGGACAATAATGAAAAAAGAATCTTTTTTAGAATTGTAAAGGCCTCAGTTACAAATATTGCCGGGTTTGGCTTTGCAACTGCCTTGGTAAGCTATCTGGTCAGGAATACCGAAGCAGAAATACCGGTTATGATCCTGGCCGGTTTAGTCGTATTCATTATGCTGGTCAGCCTTAGTTCTCTCCTAATGTTTATAGGATTTACAATAAAAAATATACCTGAAACCATGAGCAAGGCTGTCGGAAAAA
This sequence comes from Syntrophomonadaceae bacterium, assembly GCA_012729495.1. Taxonomy (GTDB): domain Bacteria; phylum Bacillota; class Syntrophomonadia; order Syntrophomonadales; family Syntrophomonadaceae; genus Syntrophomonas_B. Next base: position 4,992 of record JAAYCZ010000200.1, read on the forward strand.
GCTTCTGGGCGCTTTATAAATATATTTTGGCTGCCTTGGCAGTACGTCTGATAGAAGCCTCAATTTGTGTCTATTATATAACAATAATATATTATCTTTATTTTTGATGATACGATAAACTAATGCTTAGCCTGCTTTTTCTCCTGCCCTGCCTTTATAAACCTGCAATAATTAGGTTGGCCAGCACATTCCGGCAAGCTACATTTTATTAATAAGAACCAACCCGGCAATGCAAAAAACCGCGCCGGCTATTTTATAATAATTAAATCCTTCATGATAAATAAGAATTCCCACCGGAATGAGCACCAGGGCCAACAGAATATTCGCTACCAATGAACCGACACTGATATTCCATCCGGCCCTGTAGGCCAGTAAGAAACCTAATTCCAAACCTACAATTGCAATACCTAAAACAATACTCGTCCAATTCAGTTCCTCAAAGGATTGAATAAATCCTTTACCTGATCTGTTAAATGCAAAAGCCAACAGAGTAATTATAATTGCAGTCAGATAAGTAACCAGCAGGGCAGCAAAAGGATTGGCATTCTGCGGGGTTGATTTTTGGGCAATATTGTATATAACATTGGATGCGACGATTAGAGCGATGGAAAAAATATAAATAAACATAAGGCACCTCATAAAAAAATAACCATGGTATGCAACCATGGTTTAATATTGGACTCATTATACTACAATAAACCTCATTATATATACACTTTTGCTTATTTTATTAATTCATAGTGCATGGAATCATTGTAACGATTACCCCAACTAAATCCAGCCGGCTTGAAAGCCTTTTCCCAAAGAATCAGATTAGGATCATCCAAATCTTTTTCTGGATCAACATAGCCAAAGTGTCCGCTGGCATTGATATCAATTGCCGTTCCCCAGGAGTGATTGCTTAATCCCCTTGTCGGGTTCCAGTTCACGTGCCGGGTAACATAAGTTCCGTCCATGCTTTTGATTAAACTTAACAGCGATACTTCTTGTCCATTTATGACAGCTGTACCGTTCTTTATGTAATTAAAAGCAGTAATAAAATGACTGGCGGCATCTTTATGTACTTGTACCTGACGATTTAAGCCCGGTAATGTTATGGTAACTATATTTTGGCTAACCCACTGCGGATCCACCTCAATTCTGCCGCCGCTCAAATCACGATAACGAAATTGTCCGAAGGATCCATTTACTTTGCTTAATAACGGGTATTTACTCTCGTCAGCAGTTGATCCCCCGCGCGAAACCTGATTGCTGCTGATATTGCTGACAGCACTTCCGCTGTTGCTCGCAATGCTGCTTTTATTGCTGTCATTTTTACTCGTAACAATAGATTCAGAATTAGTCTTGGTAGCGCTGTTATCCTGGTTGCCGTTTACGCTTACAGTCTTTGATTGGTTTTCCTTAAAAGAAATCTCCGCATCTGTATTGTTTTTTTCAACTTCCGGTTCGGGAGCATAAATTCCCTCAGCTTTTATTTCATCGCTTGTCAGAGATTTGTTTGTACTGCTTTTGGAGACGGCTTTGGTTTCTTTTACCTGTGTACCCTTGTGCAAAATTAGCTTGTCGCTATAATTTTTGATGCCGGGTACTGAAACGTATAATCCGGTAAACAATAATATTACAAAAATAATGCCCGCAGCTTTTTTATTCATATATTTTTCTCCTGATAATACTACATCTTAGCAACAACAATAACTGCAATATTGGATATTTGTGTTTATCTCCTCCTTGTTTTCCAGTAGTAATTTACAATTCCACTAATGTTTTTTATTAATTTTTATGTTTCTAATTTTACCGATTACAATATAATAGCGTCAAAGGTAAGATAAACCAGCCGATCAGTGTGGTACAAAATGTTACCTGCTATGCCCACATTGACTCCAAATGACACAATATCTGCGCCTGATGGTTAAATTTGTAATCATTCTAAAAATTACAGAGCGAACAAAAAAGACAAAGAGCAAGGCATGCAAAAAGCCCGGTTGGGAACCGGGCTTTATAAAAAAACTTATGAATTTTAACTCGATTAATTCTAGGGCACCATGGCCATTTCGCCGCCATCAACATTGATTATTTCACCGGTTATAAAGTTTGAAGCGGCTGAGGCCAGAAATACCACTGCGCCTTTGAGGTCATCTTCTCCGCCATAACGGCCGAAGGGAACCCGGGGCAGGAGATATTTTGAATTTTTTTCAAGGATCCATTCAGTCATATGAGTGGGGAAGAAGCCCGGAGCAAGTGCATTTACATATATACCGTATCGGGCCCATTTTACTGCCAGGTCTCTGGTCAAAGTCATTACCGCAGCTTTGCTGGCATTATAAGCTACTGCGTCCATTTCTTCCGGTTTGGTGCCTCCGTAACCGCCCAGTGAGGCAATGTTAATAATCTTCCCCCGACCCTGCTCACGCATCACTCGTCCGGTCATTTGGGTTAACTGAAACAAACCATGCAGGTTGAGATCCATTACCTTATGCCAGTCCTTCATGGCGAAGGTCATCGAGTCTCCTCCCCACGTCAGTCCGGCATTGTTGACCAGTATATCCAGACTGCCAAATTCTTTGACGGTAACATCCACCAGGTTTTGGCAGTCTTCAATTTTACTTACGTCACAAGCCACACCCAGTGCCTTGATCCCCAACTTTTCCAATTCTTTAGCCAATTCGTTGCAGCGATCAACCTTGCGGGCTGCTATCACTACGTTGGCACCGGCTTCAGCCAGGGCTTTGGACATATAAGCTCCCAGACCAATTGATCCTCCGGTTACAACTGCAGTCTTACCATCCAGTCTAAACATTTCCAATACTTGCATTGTTTTTCCCCCTTTTTTTTATATAGATTATCTATATCTTAATTATAATGCAACATATGTACCATTGCATTCCTAAATCCCATATTGTTTAATAACAAGTATATGTTTTCTTAAAAGTCTAAATATTCCAATTTTATTATTCCAATATAATATGGCTATTATTTCATATTGTTTTAATATATAATGTTCTGTAATATTATTTCTCTTAAGTATTACAATTTAAGATTATGGAGGGGGTTTTTTTGTGAACAAAGATTTTCATCAAATGTATAAGGAAAAACTTCGCACTGCCGAAGAGGCTATGAAAATCGTAAAATCCGGAGCCTGGATCGATTATGCCATGTTTAATGGTAAACCGGTAGCTTGTGATGCAGCGCTGGCAGCACGCAAAGACGAATTGAAAAATATCAATATTATGGGTGCAGTAACCATACCTCCGCTGCCGGAAGTTGTCATGAAAGACCCTATGGGTGAGGTTTTCACCTATAACGATCAGCATTTTAGCGCCTTAACCCGTATTTTCCAGGAAAGATGCGGAAATGTTTTTTATCAGCCTACTCTATATGGTGAATCCGAAATGTATATGAAATACGGCAATTATGCAGAAGACCCGGAAGCCAAGAAAAGCAAGCTCGGTACTAATCTGCGCGATTTATTTGTTGTACAAACAACCCCAATGGACAAAGACGGTTATTTCAACTGGGGGCTGCATAATTCCTGCTGCTATTTGATGGCTACAACCGCCAAGAACTGTATTGTTGAAGTCAATGAAAATATACCTTACTGTTATGGCGGAAATATGGAAAGGATCCACATCTCCCAGGTAACCTACGTAGTAGAGGGCGAAAACCCGCCTCTATTTGAACTTCCCAAAATCGAAGCGACTGATGTTGATGCCAAAATCGCCGCCAACGTTTTGGAGTATTTGCAGGACGGCCAGTGTATCCAACTGGGTATCGGAGCAATGCCCAACATACTGGGCAAAATGATCAGTGAAACCGATCTCAAGGACTTGGGCGGCTGGACTGAAATGCTGGTAGATGCTTACATGCATATGTGGGAATCAGGCCGCTTGACCGGCGTAAAGAAGATCTTTGATCCCGGCAAAATAAATTATACGTTTGCCCTGGGCGGCAATGAACTTTATAACTGGATGAACCAAAATCCGGCTATTGCTTCCTGTAGTGTCGGCTATGTAAATCATCCCACACAACTGTGCCAGATTGACAACCTGATATCGATTAATCAGGCCTTGCAGGTTGACCTGTATGGTCAGGTAAATGCTGAAAGTTCCGGTTTCAAGCAGGTATCCGGCAATGGCGGCATGTCTGACTTCGTACTAGGTTCCTACTGGTCCAAAGGCGGCCGCAGTTTTGTCTGCCTCCCTTCAACGCATACCAAAAAAGACGGCACTGTTATTTCCAGAATCGTTCCCAACTTTGAAATTGGCTCAATTACTACTCTTACACGTCAGATGATCAACCATGTCGTCACTGAATATGGCGTTGTAAGCCTGAAGACTTGTCCAACCTGGTACCGGGCGGAAAAACTTATCTCCATTGCTCATCCTGACTTCCGTGACGATTTAATTAAAGCTGCTGAGGAACGCAAGATTTGGAGACGAACCAACAAAATAGAATAGTTTTGGGAATGCAAATTAATTTATTATAAAGAACCAATAACAACCGTGCATGATGCGTACGTATTTACGTTGATTGCACGGTTTTTTTATGGTTAAAACAATATATTGTGAAACTTTACCATATCTAGTGTTATAATTAATTATGCGGTCGGTCGACCGACTGATTAAGGAGTGATACTCGATGCACCCTCACAAAAAACAAGAAGATATTAATAATAGCCGACAAAAGATTATCGATACCGCTACCGCTTTAGTTATGGAACGAGGAGTAAAGGGTACCAGTCTGGCTGATATAGCCAGCGCGGCTGGCATAAGCAAGGGAACTTTGTTCTATCATTTTTCTGCCAAAGATGATTTGATTTATGAACTGACCGAAAAGCATTTCGACAAAATTACCCGGGCCAACCTGAAAAGAGCTGAGCAAATGCAAGGCTGTTCATTACAAGAAATCTTACAGGAAAGTTTGTTGGGCATACTGCAAGCTGAAAACCGCGGTAAACTCAATCTATATCTTTTACAGGAAGCCGTAATCGAAAACCCGGCTTTGAAAAGCCGATTTGCAGACAAATACGTGGAATTTCAGAATACAATGATACAATTTCTGAATATGGTTGCTCCACCAATGGATAATGACAAAGCCATAGCTGTTTCGCGTTTACTGGTAGCCGTTTTGGATGGTCTTATTATCCAATGGCTGCTTGATCCTGATGCCATACCGGTCAAAGATATTGCGGCAGTAATTGCCCAAATAATCAATAATGAATAAACTCTTTTTAACTAAATAGAATAAGCAATGTTTCACATATATTATTTTCATTTATGAAATTTGCTATTATATTTTGATCCTGTTCGGTCAGCCGGCCGACTGAGATAAATATTAGTAAGGGAGGTTTTGTAGGTGAATAAGGAAATACTGGAATACCAATTGTTTATTGACGGGCAGTGGACAGCCGGTGAATCGGGCGAGATGATGGATGTCATCAATCCATCCAACCGGGAAGTCGTGGCCAGGGTCCCCCGGGCAACACAGGGGGACGTCGACATTGCCCTGCAATCAGCCAGAGCTGCTTTCGAATCCGGGGTTTGGTCCAACAAAACCATCGATGAAAAAGTCGAAGTATTGACCCGGGCTACCATGGCAGTCCTGGCCAACAAAGATAAACTGGCCTGGCTGGAAGCTCTTACATCGGGTGCCACTCTGCGCCGCACCAGCTTTGTGGATGTCATGTCAGTAGCCGGATCCCTAGCCATGTCAGCCGCCATCCTCAAACAATTACCCGAGGTCGAACATGCCATTTGTCCGCCTTGGGTAGCCCCCATGCACAGCTATACAATCCGCGAACCCATTGGCGTATGTGCAGGTATTACCCCCTGGAATTTCCCCATGATACTGGCCGCCTATAAATTTGCTCCGGCGCTGGCCATGGGCAACAGTATTGTTATGAAACCGGCCAGCATAACTCCGGTCACCACGCTGGAACTGGCCAAAATATTGACTGATGCCGGCATACCGCCGGGGGTCTTCAATGTAATAACCGGACCGGGAGCCTCGATCGGCAATTATCTGGCTGCCCATCCTCAGGTGGATAAGATTGGTTTTACCGGTTCGACTGAAGTAGGACGGCAAATTGCTCATCTGGCTGCCGACGGCATCAAGCGCGTAACCCTTGAATTAGGCGGCAAATCGCCGCTGATCATCCTGGACGATGCTGACATCGATATGGCCTCCAGCATGACTCTGCTGGCTTTTCTCACCCACAGCGGCCAGGTCTGTGAATCAGGCACCCGCCTGCTCGTACCCCGCAAAATGCAGGATCAACTGGTAGAGGCTATTATTGATAAAATCAAGAAGCTCAATATTGGTGACCAAATGGATTTGGCTACTGATTTAGGCCCAATCGCTTCTGCGCAGCAGTTGCAGACGATTATGAATTATGTAAAAATCGGCCAGGATGAAGGTGCCCAGATCGCCTATGGCGGTAACCGTCTGCAAGGCGGCATTTATGATAACGGTTTCTTCCATGAACCTACCATATTTATTAACTGCACCAACCAGATGCAGCATGTCCGCGAAGAAATTTTTGGTCCGGTGCAATGTGTGATTCCCTACGATGATCTGGATGAAGCCATTGCCATCGCCAATGACAGTCCTTATGGCTTGGGAGGAGGCGTTTGCTCCACCAACACCACCCGGGCACAGCAGGTGGCCAAACGGATGCGTACCGGCAGTGTATGGATCAACACCTGGCACATTCTGCGTCCTGACGTTCCTTTCGGCGGTTACAAAGAAAGCGGTTACGGACGGGAAAATTGTTACCATGCTCTCATGGCTTATAGTGAAGTCAAGCATATATGTCAGGATCTTACACCTGATGCCAGGAGCAGTTTCATTTATACTTTCCTGGGATTTAACCGATAGGAGGGGGGTTATGTAATGGCAACACCAAAATATTTCGTTTGGGAATACAGGACCTTGGTGGAAGTAGGCTCAGGCTGTCGTACGTTTGTGGCCCAGCGTTTTATGGAAATGGGCTGCAAGCGGGTCGCTATGATCACCGATAAAGGTCTGATCGATGCCGGAGTGGCAGACATGGTCAAAGATATATTTACGATTCAGGGCGGAGTCAAACTGGCCGGAGTTTATGATAAGATCGAACAGGATGCCGCCATGCGGGTCATTAATGACTGCGCCCGCTGGTATCGGGAAAATGCTTTTGATGGTATGCTGGTCTTGGGCGGCGGCAGTGTAATGGATTCGGCCAAGGGTGTAAAAATGCTCCTGGGCAATGGCGCTACCGATATTAAAAATTTAATGCCGGGCAATCTTGGCCCCTACATCCGCCCCCTGGGCAAGCCCCTCGGTGTGCCCAACATTTTTATACCAACGACTGCCGGCACAGGTTCCGAAGTATCGCCTCTGGCGGTCATCTACAATGAGGATGATAAAGTCAAAGGCGATGTCTTGCATCCCTTTATTCCCGCTGACATTGCTCTGTTGGATCCCGACCTTACCGTTGGTCTGCCGCCGGGAATGACGGTTTCCACAGGTTTGGATGCACTGGGGCATGCGGTTGAAGGCCTGACCTCGCCGGAAGCCAATATAATGTCCGATTCACTTAGTATCCATTCCATAAAACTAATCATGAAATACCTGCCCATCGCCGCCAGTGACGGCAAAAACCTGGAAGCCCGCACCAATATGCTGGCGGCCAGCAACATGGCCATCATGGGGTTTGCCATGGGAGGTATGATGTTCCCAATGCATAATGTAGCCCATGCCGCTGGCGGACAATTGCGCATCCCGCACGGTCAGGCAGTCGGAGTAGCCATGCCCGCCTGTATGGAACATATGCCTTGGCATTACTGGCCTAAAGCCAAGGAATTGGCAGAAGGTTTTGGCGTCAAATCAGACAGCCAGGATCCGGCCGAACTGGTTGCCCTGGCAAGGGAAAAAGTTTTGGGACTGATGAAGGAATGTGGCTTTAAACCTCAATTCGATCAGGCGCTTGATAGTCAGCAGAGTGAAACTATGTACTGGGCAATTAAGGCTGACCCAACCGCCATGCTCTATCCGATCCCGGATGATACGATCAGAGCGATCATCAGCACCGTATTTCCTGGTGCCTGATAAAGATACGCAAAATAATGATGCGCCCCCGATCCTGATTTTAGGATTGGGGGCGCATCCTAATATGATTTTTTCTTATTCAATCTTTAATAACAACTCTCCATTTTTAACCTGATGGCCTTCAGTAACGTTTACACTGATTACTTTCCCGCCAACCGGAGCAACTATTTGGGCTTCCATTTTCATCGCTTCAAGTACGATCAGATTTTGCCCGGCCTTGACCTGGTCGCCTTCTTTGACCATTATTTTGGTAACGGTTCCCGGTATACTGGCGCCGATCTCATTTTTATTGTCAGGATCGGCAAACACCATCGCAGAAATTGTTTCGCCTTTTTGATAGGATTTGTCGAGTACAGTAATAGCTCTTTGATTTCCGTTTACTTCAAAATATATTTTCCGGTAGCCTTCTTTATCAATTTTTCCTATCGCCACCAGTTTAATAATAAAGGTTTTACCTTCCTCAACCTCCACCTCGCAAGTTTCCCCTTCACTGATCCCGTTAAAAAATACCGGACTGTTCATGCGGCTTAAATCTCCATATTGCTTTTTAAATTCAATAAATTCTTCCAAAACTTTGGGATACAGAGCATAACTTAAAACAGCTTTGTGATTCGGCTTAAAACCGTGTTTTTTCTCAAGATAAGTGCTGATCTCGGCAAAATCAACCGGCTCCAGCAACTCTCCCGGCCGGTAAGTGATGGGTTTGATGCCCTTCAGCACCACCTTCTGCAATTCCTGAGGAAAACCTCCCACCGGCTGACCCATCATACCTTCGAAATAGGCTACCACTGAATCCGGAAAGGCTAGTTCTTTGCCTTTATCAAAGATGTTTTGCGGAGTCAAATCGTTTTTAACCATAAATATGGCCATATCGCCAACCATTTTGGAAGAAGGCGTTACCTTAACGATATCCCCCATCATCTCGTTGACGGTTTTATACATTTCCTTGACTTCTTTGAATTTGTGGGCCAATCCGAAGCTATCCACCTGCGGCTTCAGGTTGGAATATTGCCCTCCGGGAATCTCATATTTGTATATATCTGCGGTACCCGATTTAAGTCCCGACTCAAATTCGTTGTAGATGGGCCTTACATCGGCCCAATAATCAGCGATTTCCTGAATGTCATCCAGATTTATCCCGGTAGCCCGATGGGTATTTTCCAGCGCCGCCACTACTGAATTAAGGGCTGGCTGACTAGTTAAGCCGGACATGCTGTTAAAGGCAGTATCAACGATATCTACCCCTGCTTCCGCCGCCATCAATAAGGTTGCAACTCCATTGCCGCTGGTATCATGGGTATGGAGATGAATCGGCAGGGAAATTTCATTTTTCAGGGCTTTGATCAGCTTGTCTGCAGCATATGGCTTTAACAAACCTGCCATATCTTTTATACCCAGGATATGGGCGCCCATTTTCTCAATTTCTTTGGCGGTATCCACATAATAGCGCAACGAGTATTTATCCCGACTATCGTCAAGTATATCACCGGTATAGCAGATGCAAGCTTCGGCAATCTTGCCGCTTTTCAAGGTTTCATCAACAGCTACCTCCATACCCTTCAGCCAATTCAGAGAATCAAATATCCTAAAAACATCTATCCCGGTATCAGCTGATTCGCGTATGAATTCCCTTATTACATTGTCAGGATAGTTGGTATAGCCTACTGCATTGGCTCCCCGCAATAACATCTGGAACATGATATTAGGTATTTTTTCCCGCAGCTGACTGAGTCTATCCCAGGGGCTTTCTTTCAGGAAGCGATAAGCAACATCGAAAGTAGCGCCGCCCCACATCTCCAGGGAAAACAGATCCTTGCCCAGATAAGCGGTAGCTTCGGCGATGCGCAGCATATCGACGGTTCTTATGCGGGTAGCCATTAAGGATTGATGGGCATCGCGCATGCTGGTATCCGTCAACAATAGCTTGTTTTGTGCCTTGATCCAGGCAACGACTCCCTGTGGCCCCTGTGAATCCAAAATCTGTTTGCTGCCGATTAAACTTTCGCTGCTTTCGAACTTAGGGATTCTGGGTACATCAAAATCTTGCCTGATTCCCTTACCTTCATTGACAACTTTTTCGCCGATATAGTTTAAAATAGCTGCTTCATGATCAGCTTTGGGGGTGATATCAAAAATTTCGGGGGTTGCATCGAGGAAACCGGTATCACACTCCCCGCGGATAAATTTCGGATGGGAAAGTACATTGAGCAAAAATGCTTCATTGGTCTTAACCCCGCCGATTACGGTTTCACGAATCGAACGCTGGGCTTTTTTTATGGTATCTTCAAAGGTTCGAGAATGAGCGATTATTTTAACCAGCAAACTGTCATAATAAGGACTGATAACCGAACCCGTATAACCATTGCCTCCATCCAGCCTGATTCCGAATCCTGATCCGGTTCTATATATGTCAAGTTTGCCTGTATCCGGAGCAAAGCTATTGGTAGGGTCTTCCGTTGTTACCCGGCATTGGATGGCATAACCCCGCAGCTGAATGGCATTTTGATCAGGGATTCCAATGGCCTGTGAATCCAGACGATATCCTTGCGCTATCAGGATCTGACTCTGCACGATATCTATGCCGGTTACCATTTCCGTAACGGTATGTTCCACCTGAATACGCGGATTCATTTCAATAAAATAATGCTGGCCTTGATTGTCTACCAGGAATTCAACCGTTCCGGCACTTCTATAATTGACCGAGCGGGCAACTTTTATAGCATCAGCACAAATTAGCTGCCGCTGGGTTTCTGAAATGCCGATGGCGGGTGTAAATTCAATCACTTTTTGATGACGTCTCTGAATCGAGCAATCCCTTTCAAACAGATGAACGATGTTGCCGTACTTATCACCCAGAACCTGCACTTCTATATGCTTGGGACTTTCCAGATATTTTTCAATAAAGATATCATCGCTGCCGAAAGCCTTGCGGGCTTCGTTTTGGGCGCTGTGAAATTCTCTTAACAAATCATCCTCACTGCGAACAATCCTCATGCCCCGTCCACCGCCGCCGGCAGAAGCTTTCAGCATAATCGGGTAGCCGCATTTTTTGGCAAACCTGATGGCTTCCCGGTCTGATTTGATTGGTTTTTCCACGCCCGGAATGGTGGGTACGCCTATCCTCTGGGCAATCAGTTTGGACTTGATTTTATCGCCCAGTTTATCCATCATTTCCGGAGTGGGACCTATAAATTCAATCCCTGATTCAATACACTTCTTGGCGAATTCCGGGTTTTCAGATAAAAATCCATAACCGGGATGGATCGCGTCTACGCCTTTTTTAATGGCGAGATTGATTATTTCCTCAATCGCCAGATAAGCTTCAACCGGTCCTTTGTTGCTGCCGATTAAATATGATTCATCAGATTTGGTCCTGAA
>JAAYCZ010000201.1 GCA_012729495.1 Syntrophomonadaceae bacterium
TAGTGGTTTAAAAGAAGGGCAGATACAGCTACAACAAGACGTTGGTGGTTTAAAAGAAGGGCAGGCTAAATTAGATCGTCGCATGGATAAGGTTGAGATTCGATTGGAAAACGAAGCTTTTGGTTCACTACGTTTATTATCAGAGAATATGACTAATTTAATTAATCATCAAGCTGAAACTGATGGGTCGATAAAATTTCTGGTCAGTACCATGGATTATGTTGCCACTAAAGTTGACCAAATATCAGATGATAATAAGGATTTGGCTAAAAGGGTAACAAGGCTGGAAAAAGCAGCTAAGTAACTGCAAGCACGTCGGGAACGAAAACTTAATAAAATGTACTCTGCCCTCTGTTTGAGGGTTTTTTTGTAGCTATTACAAAACCAAAAAATAAAAGGAGGACAACTTTGCCAGAACGCCACAGATTATATGGCAAGCCCCTGCGCCGCCACCGGTGGTGCCATCGTCGGACATTGAAAGTTCATTAATACATTAAAATCAGAAAGCCGGTCTTGGCGCCGGCATTTATTTTAAGGGCTAGTACGGTCCAGGGCGAGCAACCACGTTATCCATCTGGTCATAGACAATTATCATTATTTTCGTGCCATGTATTTTATCCTTCGTGCATATAGTATATTATAGATAATACCAGCAGAAGGGAGATGATTGTATGGCTGGAAATACAACGAACATCAGCATCCGTATGGATTCAGATTTGAAAGCGCAGGCCGACGCTCTATTTGGCGAACTTGGTATGAACATAACTACTGCATTTAATATCTTTGTACGCCAGTCGATCCGCGAAGGCAGGATTCCGTTTAATATTACCCTGCAGCCCAACAGAGAAACAATTATGGCCATATTCGAAGCGGAAAGGATTGCGAAAGACCCGTCCGTGAAAGGTTATAACGATATGGATGAGCTTTTCGCAGACCTGAGAAAATGAGAAAAACAAAATACATTGTAAAGCCAACTACGCAATTTAAGAAGGACTATAAGCTGGCGTTGAAACGCGGCTTGAAAATCGATTTGCTGGAAAAGGTCATTGAATTGCTGGCAATGGGAACGCCGTTGCCGGAGAAAAACCAAGACCATGCACTTTCTGAAAACTGGATCGGGCATCGGGAGTGTCACATCCTTCCTGACTGGTTGTTGGTTTACCGCATTGAGGACGATGTGCTTGTGCTGACCTTGGTTCGTACCGGGACGCATAGCGACTTATTCGGAGGATACTGAGATGTAGAAGACGAAATCAGCATCAACTTTTATAAAAGAAAACTAGATTTAATTAGGATCCATATAGATCCAAACATTGGCAGTATCCCAATACAAAAATTACTAGCATCCGATGTCAAGTTATTTTATAAAAAATTATTAAAAACAGGGAAAAAGGTAAAAGTTCAGAAAGGTTAATTGTTCTTTCCTTATGTGCTATCAACGAATTATTAGCACATAAAGCTAAACAGGATCACGAAAAAATGTTTGCAGGATCAGCTTATCAGAACGATGATTTAATATTCTGCACAGCTATTGGGAAAAAACTTGATACCAGGCGCTTATACGAACTACACTGCAGGGCTTTAAAAGGCGCCGGTATTGAACATACTGCGTTCCATAATTTACGACATACTGTTGCAACGCTTCTGCTTGCTAAAGGTGAAAACGTTAAGTCAATACAGGATTTATTGGGCCATGCAGATATAAATACAACTCTAAACACCTATAGTCATGTTCTCCTGGGCATGAAGGCTGCCACAGCCGAAAGAATGGATGGGATAATAGGTAGCGTTTTACCAGATTCCAATTCAAAGCAAAAGCTCAGGTAGCGGGATTAATTCTGGCGTTTCTGTCAACGTTTCTGTCAGAATAAAAAAATAGCACTTTCGCTCCACCGAAAGTGCCAATTCTCTAAATGGTACGCCCGAGAGGAATCGAACCTCCGCACCCGGCTCCGGAGGCCGGTGCTCTATCCACTGAGCTACGGGCGCTCGTGCATAGAGTATTATAACAGAACTGAAAAGATAGGTCAAAATATAAAATGTCGAGGGTTAGGGATGAGGAGCAGCTTCTTTTGCTGCCTTTGTATTGCTATCTCCAAGGCGGGACAGCAGGGAGATTATAAACGCAATTATAGTTATGGCTGCCGCGATTTTATATACCGTATTTAGTGCATATATATAAGCACTGGTATATACCATGGCCTTTTGTGAAATGCCCAGCAGGAAAGTAAATATCGCGGCGGAACCGGCGGTGCCAATGGCAAAAGAAAGATTGCGGTTGGTTGCAATAAATCCGCCTGCATAGCCGGCTTTTTCTCTGGGTATGGAAGCAAAAATGGAATTATTATTGGGTGATCCGAACATTCCTATACCGATTCCAAGCAGTGCAAGTCCGGCGATCAGTTTGGCCAGATCCAACTGATGATTTAAATTCGCAAATACGATATAAGCGCAAGTTGTTATAAAGAGGGCCAGGGATAATATTTTTCGGGAACCAATTTTGTCAGACAGAGTTCCCGCCAGCGGAGCGGTAATCGCCATGCAAATCGGCGTAATCGTCAGCAGCATACCGGTCAGGGCAGGACTGAGTTTGATGATGGTCTCCATATAGAAGGGAAGAATAAAAAATACCGCCATTTGAGTAACGTAAATCCCCAATGCCATTGCATTGCCATAGACAAAATTTTTGATTTTAAAAAGCTCAAAATCCATAATCGGCTGCGGGGATTTTTTTTCCACCCAACAGAATACCGGTACCAATAAAAGGCCCGGCAAAATATAAAATATGCTGACATTGGCCGCATCTGCCACGCCATAGATGACCAGGCCGATCATGATGGCAAAAAGGAGCGTACCGGGAATATCATGACCGCGAAGATCCGGATTGCGGGTTTGCTGCGGCAAGAGACGCAGCGCCAGAAAAAAACCAATCAGGCCGATGGGAACATTAATCAGAAATATAACCGGCCATGAAAATTTTGTAATCAAGAAGCCCCCCAGGCTCGGTCCGGTCATGTTGCCAAGGCCTACAATCATACCAGTTAGTCCCAGGGCTTTGCCGCGTTCCTGGGCCGGGAAAGTGTTGGATATGATCCCCATGCCGGTTGCCATCAGCATACTGGCACCGATGCCCTGAATAAGACGCGAACCGATCAAATAAGGCAATGAGGTTGAAATACTGCAAAGCAAAGAGCCCACCACAAAAACATAAAAACCTGTACTATAGATTTTTTCGCTGCCGAGCTTATCCCCCAGTCTGCCGAAATATATCAAGGTAGCAGTAATAATCAACATATAAGCAGTAACTACCCATTGCACCTGCTGCATGCTGACTTGAAAACATTTCGCGATGGTAGGATTGGCGATATTAAGAATGCTGCCGTCGAGGGTAGACATAAAAATGCCGATAGAAATAATGATCAAAGCCTGCCATTTGGAATCCAGCTTCACAGTCACAAACCTTCCCCATCAGATTTTATCTGCTTATTCTATTTCATTATACGCGATAGGGAAGCAGTCAGAATATTTATCTTAGCGCACGCCCAATTCTCTGATCAGAACATCCCCCAGACAGCGGGCGGCATTTTCGGCCAGATCCTGGGAGATTTGATCCGTCCCGATTTCAAACAGCATGGCGGTCGGATAAAGATCCTGGTTATAATCTCCCTTACCCATAAATATTCCCCGAACCAATCCTGGGTAAAGGTTATCGGCTCTGGCCTTTATCCGCCGGGCATAGTCCAGATTGGTTTTCATATTGGGATTGGATCTGCCAACAACCATCATTACTCTGGAACTATCGGTTCCGTTTACGGTTGTATAATAGGCTTTGACAGGAGCAGAATCACGATGAATATCATAAATGGCATCAGGCTGTTCTTTCAGCAATTGTGCAGCGGTACGGCGGGAACGATGATAGGCATTGATATCGTGAGGACCATGACTTTCCCAGCTATGGGTAACGCTGACGCCGGCATTTTTTAAAGTTTCCGTCAAAACACTGCCGACATTGAATACACCTCCTTTACCGGGTTGACTGGCCTTGCCGGCATTAGGAATATAAGATTCATCGCTGTGGGTATGGTAGATAACTACATGACTTGCTTTTACAGCTTGTACAGGCACTGTCTGGCCAAATGCCGAAACTGGTTGGGCTTTATCGCTATTTATATTTTGGGATGCTTCTTCCTGCTTTTGTACGATTGTGGCCCGGGCAT
This sequence comes from Syntrophomonadaceae bacterium, assembly GCA_012729495.1. Lineage (GTDB taxonomy): Bacteria > Bacillota > Syntrophomonadia > Syntrophomonadales > Syntrophomonadaceae > Syntrophomonas_B. Next base: position 4,218 of record JAAYCZ010000201.1, read on the forward strand.
TCATTCCGTCAATTTTTATAATCACATATTCCACGTTGTTTTCACTGATGTATCGATCATCAATATGCACTGCCAGTCCGGTCTGAAAAATGGTCACGCCTTTTTCATCCCGTACGGTATAGTATTCTCCGCTGGAAGTTTCTCCGGTATTGGTTTTTAATAAATACGGTTTGGGATTCTTAGGCAACATGGTATTGATAATGAAAGCCGCAACCATTACCACAATTAATACTGCGAAAAATATCCAAATATATCTTCGGTTGATCGTATCCATAAAATATCCGCCTTTCTTTTGTCCTGTGAATAATATTCTTTCAAAAAGGCGGTACAAATATTCAACCGGGCGAGGATGAAACTCCTCAACCCGGCTGTTGTAGTTGCAATCTTATTTTATGGGAAATATAAATGAGGATTTTGCATAATTAAATGTAACTTTAAAATGCCATCCTGAGCGTTAGCGAAGCTACCCTAATTGTGACCTTTAGATCACATATGCAGTCCCCATAGGCAAAACTCTTAAATAGCAAAGCTGACTTAATTATCCCAACTGGCCAGATATTCTATTTGTTCGCCGGTTAGTTCATCGATTTTTATGCCGTCGGCTTGAAGTTTCAGCCGGGCAACCCGCTGATCGATTTCTTCCGGTACGTTGTATACATGGTTTTCCAGTTTATCTCGATTTTCAATTACATAAAGCAGCGACAGCGCCTGCAAAGAAAAACTCAGATCCATTACTTCGGCCGGATGGCCATCGCCAGCGGCCAGATTCACCAGGCGTCCCTCGGCCAGCAGATAAAGCTTGCGCCCATCATCCAGTAAATATTCTTCAATATTAGGTTTAAGTGTTCTTTTGCTTACAGCCAGAGAATCCAGATCCGGTTTGGAAATTTCCACATCAAAATGACCGGCATTGCACATGATGGCATTATCCTTCATAACCTGCATATGCTCTTTGCGGATCACATTGATGTTGCCGGTAACCGTAACGAAAATGTCTCCGCAGCGGGCTGCCTCCAGCATGCTCATCACCTTAAATCCGTCCATGATTGCTTCGTTGGCCTTGATGGGATCTATTTCGGTAACGATGACCTTGGCTCCCATTCCCTTGGCCCGCATGGCCACCCCTTTGCCGCACCATCCGTAGCCGACCACGACCACATATTTGCCAGCCACCACCAGGTTGGTGGTGCGGTTAATGCCGTCCCAAACCGATTGACCGGTACCGTAACGGTTATCAAACAGATATTTCATATAGGCATCATTGACCGCAATCATTGGAAACAGTAGAGCATTGTCGTTATCCATAGAGCGCAGCCGCACGATCCCGGTAGTTGTTTCCTCACAGCCGCCAATAATAGCTGCTGCCTGCTCGCGGCGGTTTTTATGCAGCATACTCACCACATCGGCACCATCATCAATAATGGCATCGGGCATGGTATCCAGCGCTTTTTCCAGAAATTCATGATACTCTTGGCTACTTTCCCCATGAATGGCATACACAGTAATACCTGAATCGACCAAAGCCGCCACTACATCATCCTGGGTTGACAGCGGGTTGGAGGCACAGGCAACCACATCGGCACCGGCTGCCATAAGGGTTTGCAAAAGATAACCTGTTTTCGCCTCCAGATGCAAACAACACAAAACGGTTTTACCCTGCAGGGGTTTACTCTGCTCCAGTTCCTGTCTTAAAATATTAAGAACGGGCATATTGTTCCTTACCCATTCCAATTTGTTATAACCGAGCGGAGCTAGTTGAGGATCCTTAATAATTGACTGTCTGACGGTTTTTTTGTTATCTGAATTCATTAATGCTACCTCCTGGTAATATATAAATCCTTTCTTGAAAGTATAACATTACATCATCAAAAGCAAAATATTTTACTTTAGGAACAATTATCTGGTATTATTAGGTATTAGGTATAGGCAAAAGGGGATTATCATGAAAATATTAATGCTTAGCTGGGAATACCCTCCCCACATGGTTGGAGGGCTGGGTCAACATGTTTATGATATCAGTCGTTATCTGTTTTTGCAGGGCGCAGAGGTTCATATTATTACCCCGCGGGTAAAAGATTACCCGGATTATGAAACACTTGCCGGTGTAAATATCCACCGGGTCGGTAATCCCAGCAGTCAAGCATCGGTTGATGATTTTAAGGAATGGACGTTTACTTTTAACAGTGAAGCCATCCGGGCAGCAGTTCATCTGAATTCACAGGTTGGCGGTTTTGACCTGCTCCATGCTCATGATTGGATGGTAGCCTATGCCGGCAGATCAATGTCCAAAATCTTTAATATCCCGCTTATCACTACTATTCATGCTACCGAATACGGTCGCAATTTAGGATTACATAATCGTACCCAGCGGGAAATAAATGAAATAGAAAAAAATCTGGCGCTGGAAGCCAATCAGATCATCTGCTGCAGTCAATATATGCAGGATGAAATTTGTTCGCTTTTTGGCGTGCATCGTGATGTTGTTAAGATTATTCCCAATGGAGTTGAACCGGAACAATTTATGGAGCTACCTGATCATCCTCAGGTAAATTTTGATCCGCAGGAAAAAGCGTTGGTTTTCCTGGGGCGGTTGGTACCTGAAAAAGGGGTATGGCAGCTTTTAAATTGCTTTCCCCGGGTTTTGGAGAGTGTACCGGAAGCCAGGTTATATATAGGCGGGCGCGGCCCGCAAAGGAATACCCTGGAACAGAGAGTGCAAAAGCTGGGTATCACCGAGCAAGTGGTGTTTACCGGATTTATTCGCGATAAAGAAAGGAATTATGTGTACAACCAGGCCAAGGCAGCTGTTTTTCCAAGTTTATATGAACCGTTTGGAATCGTTGCTCTGGAAGCCATGGCCACCAAAACTCCGGTTATCGTAAGTGAAGTCGGAGGTCTTTCTGAAATTGTCAGCAATCGGGAAACCGGGCTCAAATTCCCTCCCGGCCATGAATCCAAACTGGCGGAGGCGATTATTGAAATTTTATCTGATGCCGAATTTGCCGAACAGCTGGCTGATAATGCGTGGCAAATGGTGGAGTCAGTTTATAACTGGGAAAACATTGCCCATACTACCATTGATATTTATAAAGAAGTTATTGCCCGTGCCAATGTTAAAAGAACCGGCCAAAGTGATGTCGGTTAATACTTTTAAAGGATGGGTAGCATTTGAATTCCAATATTATGCTGGTGCTGCACAGTCATATTCCTTATGTAAAAAGGCAGGGGAGATGGCCCTTCGGAGAAGTATGGCTTTTCGAAGCCATGGCCGAAACCTACATTCCTTTTCTGCGTACCTGGTTGCGGCTTAGGGAAGAAGGATTGCAAGCCCCGGTTACCTTAAGTCTTAGTCCGCCCCTGCTGGACCAGTTGAGTTCCGATTATATCCAAAAAGAATTTTTGGTCTATTTACGTGAACGTGAAGATAAAGCAGCTGAAGATGAACGCTATTATATGTCAGTTGCCGAACCTAATATGGCTGCGCTGGCCTCATTTTATCATCGCTTTTACCGGGATATCAGACGAGACTTTACGCTGGAACTGGACAATAATCTGGTTAACGTATTTAAAGAACTTAAAAACAATGGTGAAGTGGAAATTTTAGCTACGGCCGCCAGTCATGCTTATCTGCCGCTATTGGATCGCAAAAGTCTGCAGCATCAAATTTATTGGGGAAAGCGTACTTATGAAAAATGTTTTGACTGTGAGCCGCAAGGGTTTTGGCTGCCTGAATGCGGCTATTTCCAAGGGATTGAAGATCTTTTAATCGCCAATGGACTTAGCTATTTTTATGTCGACAGCCATGCGGTAGAAGGCGGAAAACCAATGGGAGACTCAAGTCTTATGGCACCTGAACTGGTTTGCCATGATGAAACTTTTGCCAATACCGGGCTTAGTACCTATCGCCCTTATAAAATTAAGGACAAGAATATAATGGTTCTGGGTAGAAATGCCATGATCAGTCAGCAGGTCTGGTCAGCCGATTACGGTTATCCAGGGGACATAGATTATCGCGAATTCCATCGTGAGTCCCCGCGTTCCGGTTTTAAATACTGGCGTATAACCGATCGCAATAATGGCATCAAACTAGCGTATGAACCTGAACTGGCCAGAGTAAAAGCTAAGCAACACGCCCGCCATTTTTTAAATAGTATAAGAAACACCGGCCGGGAAGCATTTAATTTAGGATTTAATGAACCGCTTATCGTTGGCTGCTATGATACCGAGTTGTTCGGCCATTGGTGGTGGGAAGGAATTGACTGGCTGGAAGAAGTGGTACGCGGTATCGCTGCCAGCAGCGAATTGAATTTTATTTTACCAGCGCAAATCAATATTCCTGATGCCCAGGCCCAGGTATTTGAATCCTCCTGGGGAATGGGCGGCAAGCATTATATTTGGGAGAATAAAGAAACCAAATGGATGTGGGATATAATAAAACAGGCCAACAAGGAATTCGAAGAAATCGACAACAGCGGTATCGACAGCGATATTAAACAGCGCTGCCTGGCCCAGGCTCTAAGGGAATTAATCCTCATCGAAAGCAGCGACTGGTTGTTTATGGTTACCAACAACCTGACCCGTGATTATGCGATGAAGCGTTTTTTTGAACATTATACCAAGTTCCTGCGTCTGGTAAATGCGCTCCGCGATGAAAGCTTCGGTTCAAATTTCGTTGAATGGCTAAAAAACGTTGAACTTGAAGATGATTTTCTCTCGTTTTTAAAATAAACCAATTCAGGAGGTTTCTTGTGAAGGGTTATATTGCCTTTTGTCCACATTTTCACCAGCCTCATTTTCAACTCTATAAAACTCGTGAGGAAGCATTTATCAACTCCTATCAGCCCTGGCTGGAACTATTACAGGAAGCGGCCGGGCTGGATAGTTTTTATATTAACCTGCACTTTTCCGGACCATTTTTGTATTGGTTCCGGGAACAAAAGCCCTCATTTCTGCATGATTTTAAAAGATTACTGGCAACTGAAAAAATTGGTCTAATCGGGGGATTGGCTGATGAACCTTTTATTCAGCTCAGTTCCCGTATTGATGATTGTCTATACCAGTTAAAAAAATATGATGAACTATGTAATGAGCTATTCGAGGTCCAAGCACAGGACTGGCAGGGCATCCATCTGGTGGAACGTGAATGCGGTGAATTTCTTTTGAGCCATATTACGCAGGCCGCTCATTTATTGGGTGCACCTCCGCTCTATTATTTGGATGCCGAAACTTTTTATCAGCCCCACTTCGCCCAACCGGGAGGATTAGCCGATTATTGTTTAAAACATTTCGGTTTTAAAGACCCGTTTTCATTGACTACCATATCTCATATCCCCGAAGAAATGCTTTATTTTGGACTGCAGGATGAGATCAGCGGGCAGGTCTTCCGGGCGATCCCGGTGCATACCCAATTCCGCTATCAACTGCTGAAAAGAAACGCCTTTACCGCCGATGACAAAGTACAAATAAAACCTGCCCATTATTACTTTTATATAAAGGACACCCTCGAGCGGGCTTTTAGATTTGTAACTCAATATGGGCGAGAAATAAATCCGATTCTGCTTATCTTTGAAGATGCTGAGAAAATGGGGCAGTGGAGCAAGGATCCACAGGGAGACAAACAGTGGCTGATGGAATTTTTCCGGTTGGTCGATGCTGATCCGGAGCTTGAATTTATTGGTCTGCAGGACTATATCAATAAGACCGGTATCCTGGACAGTTATCCGGCCGCCAGCAGCCATAGTTATCCGGAATGGGAAAATTGGACCGCCAAACGGGGCATCCGCGGGGTTACTTTTGGTGATGAAAGACTGCGCCGGGTGATCAGCCGGTTGCGCTTATTTGAAGAGCAACAGAATTTATTTGAACAAAAAATTGTTTCTGCTGCAATTGGCAATGATGATTCTTCTAAACTACCGGATATGCAAGTCCGGGCGGTTATGAATTCATTGGAGCGCTATGATTTTGTTGAACAAATTTTAAAAAACGATTATCCCCAGCAATATTGTGAATATTATCAGCTGCTAAACCGGATAAGAAATCTTGCCTATCAGGAAGACCCTAAATGGGCCAGCCGCCATCCTTCCTACGGTTCATCCCCTTATTACGATATGCAGGGATTGGCTTATCTGGAAATTGCCACCCGGCTTTTGCAGCATCTGTTGCAAATATTTGCTCCTGAGGAAACCGAAACTCAATCAGCCTCGATTACGGACTGGGATTTTGACGGTCTAAATGAAGTGGTGTTGTTTAATGACCGTCAGAGTCTGGCAATTGACCCGGAGGGTGGCTGCATACACTACCATCATGTTCTGGCCGAGGATCTGGCTGAGGAAAAAGCCATAGCTGCCTTACTGCAAAATCATTTTGCCGGTATTGGTGCTTATCATTCAGTCTATCGTTATGCCTATCCGCTGATCATGACCGAAACTGACAGCAGTCTTAAAGCGGAATTTTTCCCGGAGGGAGCCCGTAAAGAAAACTGCCGGAATTCAATGCGCTGCAGCTTATTTATAGACGATAACGGCATATTAACTGAAATTGGTGATTTTGACCGTTCCTTCTACCAACTTGAAGAGTTAAGTGAAGCCTCAGACTGTACCAGGGTTTTACTCAGTTGTACCAAAGAAATTGCTGCCAATAACCAACCCGGCCAGGTGAAAATCAGTAAGGAATATTTACTCCAAGCTGATCGTTTATCACTGACAATTAAAGCCGGTCTTGAAAATATAACCCCGGAAAAGTTTTATCTGGTTCCGCAGATCGTCAGTTCAGCCGCACCTTCGGATGAAATAAATTTTCATCCCGTTTCCTGGCTGGGCCTGCCTGACGGTGCGGGTGATTTGGAAGTAGCCATTATAGATGCAGTTGGATGGAAGCAGGAGGGTATGATTCAGGCAGATAAATTATTTACGGTGCGGGATTTAAAGTTGGTTGATTACATATTTCTGACTAAAACCGGTCACGGGGATAGTTTTGCTAATTGTATCAGTTATCAATTCGCAGGCAATGAAATCGAAAAAATGGAAGTGCGCCCGGCCGTAGAGCATTATTATAAGGATCTGGTTTTTGCCGGTCAGAGCAAACTGGGCTATCAAAGTTCAGGTATAATGCTTTTGCCTTATATTCCTTTCCAGGATGGAACGGTTGAATTCCGGGTGAACATCAGTTGGAAGCTTGATTATGATCAGGACAGTGCAAGCAATCAACAGCGGCTTTATCTGATAGAAAATTTTTAGAGCAATAATGGGGAGGGTAAAGATTTATGTTAATGAAGTTTTTTGATTATTATTTCGCACGGGTCAATGAGGATGTTTTGGATCTATATAAGAATTTAATGCCCGATTGTGATGATCTGGCCGATAGCTATGCAGACATATTTACCCGCAATGATGAGGAGTCAATCACCTTTTTATTGGAATTTTATAGGGCTACGGCTGAACTGCGGCATAACAATCAACAGCAGTCGATCCTTTTTAATACCCATGATAATATTTGCTTTCCTTTTTTCGTGGAACAAGTTTGGCAGATGCTGGATGATAAAAAGAAAGCTGCCGTTGCGGCCAGGGCAGGAAATGATGAACTTGCCGCGATTATTGATGTTTTTATCTCCGACGTGGAAATGCGCAACTGGTTCCGGCGGGAAATCGCCGTAGATTTAGGTCAGGATGACCTGTTTAGCTTAAACGAAGTGATCGCATTGCAAAACTTTTCTTCCGGGGGAGAGTCATCTTTTCTCAAATATGTCTATCCCCATGTCCAAAATGCATCCGGCAACGTGCTTGATGCCGGATGTGGTGCCGGCTTTGCCACCATGGTTATGAGCCAGTTCGCCGACGTATTTTCCATTGATGCCTGCCAACCAAGGCTGGAAAGAGCAACCGCTCTGTCCAATATGATGCGAAAAGGGGATAAAGACTTTTTTCCTGGAGTTTTAAAACTGATTGAAGATGAATTGGGAGATCTGGCGGAGGATGTTCATTTAAACGCCTCTGCAGATCTGTTAAACGGGGAACCCAGGAAGGTTGAATTTACTGCTGGCAGTATTGATGCTCTGCCGTATCCTGATCAGTTTTTTAATATGATTAATTGTCTTGATGTTTTGGAACACACCTATGATCCGGCCAAGATTATCCAGCAATTTGCCCGGGTCCTAAAGCCCGGCGGACGTCTGTTTATAACTGTTCCCACCAAATTCGGCGAAGTTGTGCAACATTACTATGAAGGCCTGGATGGCTCAATGTTCCCGGCCATGCTGCATATGCACCACTTTGATCCGCTCACTTTGAACGAAATGTTTAAACAAAATGGTTTTAAGGAATTTCAGTTAACACCTTTTGATTGCATGGATTGGGCCTCTTTCGTGGAAATAGCAGATAAATCACCGCAAACGCAGCTGGTCGCAGATTTAAAATCCCATCCCCTGGATGTAGTGGCCTTGCAGTTGTTTGCTATTTATGAAAAAATATAATTATTTATCCGGCCAGGGCTCATACCACTTGTAATCGATCAGTTTCACTCCGGCTTTACTGGCGGTTTGCTGATTATAATAATTGGTGTTGCCAAAATAAACATCAACCCAATACGGATGCGACGGCCACAGACCGTAATAAACATCGCCGGTGTCGTTGACAACCAGTTCCGAATATTGCTGACCGTGAACTTCAATCGGTTCCTGCAGATACAGGGTCGTCCCGAAAGGAATGATAGGACTGCGCGCCTCACCGCCGCTATTGATCGGGTGCCGGGGATGAACCGCTCCGGAACCGATAAAATACTCCCGTCCGGCTGATGAAACCGGTGCGTTGACCGCTTCCGTGTAGGCAGTTGACTTCTGATTTTTTACCGAAAATTCGATATACCATTTAGGTTGGGCAGGATTGGTTTTTTTCTCTTGGGCCGGTTTTTTGCCCGGTTGTGAATGGTGCTGACCATTGTAAATAAAATATACTGCTATAAAAATTAATAATGCAGCCAAAGGAATTAAAAGCAAACGTTGATTGCGAACCATAATGCCCTCCGTTTTTTTATTTATTTTGTGATTAAGAGGGCAATTATATAAATGTTTATGCAGGTAATCATTACCTTGCAGGAATTTGCTGCTAATCAGCCTCAAAAAGGAGATACAGTATTTTGTCAGTTATAAATGATGGAATTGATCAAAATTTATTTGATTATTTAATTCAATCTGTGAGCAGTACGCCTTATTATCGTTTATTAGGGATAAATCTTACTTTATTGGGCCCGGGAAAGGCTGAATTGGAAGTTCAGGCTGAAAAACAGCATACCAATCCGATGGGCATGGTGCACGGCGGACTGATCATGTCGATCGCCGATGCGGCCATGGGCAATGCTATTCGCAGTTTGGGTCTGATTGGAGTGACCGTGGATTGTTCGGTATCATTTCCCGGGGCGGCCCGTCTCGGGGAAAAGGTAACCGCGCGGGGCAAAGTAATCAAAGCCGGCAAGAATTTACTGTTTGCCGAAGCTACGGTATGGGCGCAGGACAGAATACTGGGACACAGCAAGTCTACTTTTTATAATACCGGCAGGATTGAACTTTAAAATGTCATCCTGAACGTTAGCCAAGCTACCCTGATTGTGACCTTTAGTTCACATATGCAGTCCCCGTTGGGAGGATATATTGCACTTAGGAGATTTAGAAATGAATACCAGTCTTTTAAATTTAAATGATTTCTATCTATTTACCTTTGCCAGCACTTCAAACGCGCTTAAGGCAGAAAGTATCCTTAAAACGCAGGCGATGGATTTTGTTATGATTCCCACCTTGCGGGAGATTTCTTCCAGTTGCGGCTTATCCATTAAAATCCGACCGGCTGATCTGGAAAAATGCAAGCAAACTTTTTTTGACCATCGGATAAAGGCAGAGAAATATTATCATGTGCGCAAGGAAGACAATAAATATTTGATCAATGAATTTCCTTTTTCTCCATAAATATTATCAACCTGACAGAATAGGCAACGGTTTTTTAAAGAAGGTTTATGATATGAAAGATAAAGGGGTAGCTCCTTTGGAAAAACAGATCGATTTATTGCTGGGCGCAGATGGAATCATGCAGAATAAGTTTGCGGATTTTCGCTTCCGCAGCGAACAGTTAACGCTGGCTAAAAATATACTGACTGCCTTTTTCGATGATGGTTTCCTGCTGGCCGAGGCTGGTACTGGTGTAGGCAAAACCTTCGCCTATTTGATACCGGCCATATTGTGGTGTAAGGAAACAAATAACAAGGTGGTTGTATCGACCCGTACCAAGGCCCTGCAGCAGCAAATAATTGACCGTGATCTGCCTGATCTGGTTCACATTATGAACAGCAAGATTAAATGTGCCGAAGCCAAAGGACGGGAAAATTTTCTTTGCTGGAATAAGTATGAACAAATACGGGCAGGTAAAAAAGCGCTCTCCGAAGCCGAACAGGACTTTGTCCAAGCTGTACTGGTCTGGGCGGAAAGGACGAAAAGCGGTGATCGCAAAGAACTGGAACTGCCCAGTGAAATGATGCACTCATGGCCGGTGCTGGCCGCTGACCGCAACAGCTGTCTGCGTGACCAATGCCGTTATCAGGACAAATGTTTCCGTCTGAAAATGATCCGCAACGTACACAAGGCCGATCTCATCATAGTTAACCATGCTTTGTTGCTCTCTGATATCCTGATCGAAAATCGGGAAAAGAGCATCCTGCCTGACTATGAATATCTAATCATTGATGAAGCCCATACCTTTATCAAGGAGTCCTTTGACCAGCTTTCTTTTCGTTTCAGCTACTTCGATAACAAAAGACTGCTATCCGCATTGTATGAAAAAGGCCGGGGAAAAGCCCGCCGCGGCTACCTGCTGCATCTCAAGGCAGCTTATCCGCATCTTACTAATCTTGTTACCGAAGCCACAACTTTTGCCGACCAGTGTCTGCGGCTGGGCAATGAATTTTTCGATTCTTTGAATGGCATTGCTGCATACGGCGACAACTATGCTTTTCATCATGTCCTCAAAGAAAGGGAACAAAACCGTCCAGCTTTTCAAAGGGCAGTCAATGTTTATCGGGAATGGAAAAAAGAGATTAATCTGCTCATCGACAAGCTCAAGGAAATCAATGAAGAAACCGCCAACGATGATGAATTCCTGGAACTATCCGGCATCATCATTGCTTTGGCTGATATCAGCAATGCAGCTTGTTTGATTATGGAAGAAAACCTTGATCGCAAGGATGGTATTTGCTGGTTGGAATATGAACGGGGCAGGGCAGTAGCCATCTGTTCATCCCCGATATATACCGGGGATAGTCTGGATGAAAAGCTCTACCGCAAACTAAATACACTGGTGATGCTTTCCGCTACCATGACGGTTGATAACAGTTTTGAGAATTTTATCAACCGCAGCGGCTTATATTGGTATGTTCAAGATGGCCGGCTCAACACTTTAATAGAAAACTCACCGTTTGATTATGAAAACAATGCGGCCCTGTATATTGTTGAAAATATGCCCGATCCGGCCAGTACCCGTTTTGGCATGGAACTGCAGCGGGTATTGACTGATATATTGCTCACCAGCGGCGGACGCACCATGGTACTTTTTACGGCCCGCAAGCAAATGGAAGAAACCGCCGAATATTTACGTCCAATCCTTGCGGCCAATGATTTAAAACTACTGGTGCAAAATCAGGACGGAGAATTTGCCAGCCTGATGGATGGTTTTAAGAGCAGCGATAATGCGGTTTTGATGGGTTTGGAAACCTTCTGGGAAGGCATCGACCTGAAAGGCGAACTGTTAAAATGTCTGGTCATTGTCAAGCTTCCTTTCCGTTCACCGGCAGATCCCTATTGTACGGCCTGGGATAAATATTACCGCCAACAGGGAAAAAACAGTTTTGAACATTTTATGCTTCCCGATGCAGCGCTGCGTTTGAAGCAGGGAGTAGGAAGGCTGATACGCAGTGAAACTGATCGGGGCGTAGTCCTGGTGCTTGATACCCGTCTGATCTTTAAAAAATACGGACAGCTTTTACAAAACAGCCTGCCGCTGACCAATATCACCACCGTAAAGACGCATCAATTATCACCAATCATAAAGCAATGGATTTAATCATCATAAAAATGTGAACATTATTTTGCACCGATTCATAGTATAAGTCAAAAGCAAGAGGCTATGAAGGAGTGATAGTGATGCGTATATATTATTTTCGTATTCCGATTTTTGTGAGGAATATTTTAAAGAAAATATGGGGGTAAACTGGAGATTTTTTACGGCGCCGGGCCGAGCTCGGCGGATGGCGGGAAACGGCTGAAAGCTGAGGAGGGTAAATCATGTGCAATCCTGGCCTGATCATGGGATTGATATTCCTGGTGGCCGGATTGATCCTCTGGCTTGTCAGCCGTTAGGGAAGCAAGGGGACGTTCTTTTTGCTTCCTTCTTTCAAGCATTCATAACCATGGGGACGTTTCGAGACCACTGAAAAAGTACTTGTTTTGTCATCCTGAGGAGCCGAAGGTGACGAAGGACCTCATCGTCATGACCGTAATAATTGCATTTATCCGGTTTCGAGATGCTTCGCTGACGCTCAGCATGACACAATTAGGGACTTTTTCAGTAGTCTCAGACGTTCTTTTTGCTTCCTTTTTTCTTATTTGCTATAATAGTCAAAAAATGGGTGTGGTGAAAATTGCCAAGACAAGCTCGAGAACAATGTGATAGTGGCGTTTATCATGTGGTTTTAAGAGGAATCAATCGACAGGATATCTTCTATGATGATGAAGATTATCGACGTTTCCTGGAAACACTGGCAAAGAAAAAATCCGAGAAACAATATGAGGTATATGGCTATTGCTTGATGGGTAATCACGTTCATCTATTATTGCGTGAAAATACTGATCCCATTGCACGAATCATGAGCAGGATCGGGACCAGTTACGCATGGTGGTACAATCGGAAATATGATAGAAGCGGTCACGTATTCCAGGGACGATACGGGAGTGAATGTGTTGAAGATGACGCTTATCTTTTAACGGTGATTCGATACATTCACAACAATCCGGTCAAGGCGAATTTTGTAAAAGCACCTGAAGACTATCGTTGGAGCAGCATCCATACTTATTATGGTTCCAGAGATTACCCGTACGGAATAACTGAATCAGATTACATTCTTGGAATTATGAATGAAAAGAAAACCGAAGCTATAAAAGCATTTAGAGCATTCATGCAGCAAGAGAATGAGGACCAATGCCTAGATAATCAAATCAAAGTCCGGAAAACAGACGAAGAAGTAAAAGCAGAGATAGAAGACCTGATGAATGGTGAACCAATCGGAAAACTGCCGGGATTGGAAAAGGCTAAACGACAAGAAATTTTGCAACAGATCAAAAGAAGTGAGGGTGTAACCCAACGCCAAATCGCTCGTGTAACTGGAATCAGTCAAAATATCGTATTTAAAGCATAAAAGGAGGCAAGCAGGGCAGGGAAGGGAAGCAAAAAGAACGTCCCCCTGCTTCCCTTGTTTTTATTCGGAGGTAAGACCAATGCCTAATATGCCGCCGAAGGCGCCGGCTCCTAAACATAATAAAAAGTTGGTCAGGTAACTTATGATATCAATTTTGGATTCTTGAAATATCAAAGAGGCGATCAACAAAACAATATAATATATAACTCCCATGGTAATGCCGCGAACCAACCCTTTGTTGCCATATGATTTGCTTACATAACAACCAGCATAAAATACTGATACAATTAATATCAGCCTGCCGATTGAACCGGCCATCGTTTCCTCTAGTGCAGAAAAATAAAAAACTACTGCTGCCACTACACAGGCAATAATCCCCAGCAGCAGTGATTTAAGCAGTCCCCGCATCTCAACTGATTTAAATATTCCCATTTAATCCACCCCCCTTTACTTTGTAAAATATGCCATCTCCGATTAGA
>JAAYCZ010000202.1 GCA_012729495.1 Syntrophomonadaceae bacterium
AACCGCAAAGCGCGGCATGATTATCATATAAAAGATGTTTATGAGGCTGGCATGGTGCTGGTAGGAACCGAGGTCAAATCTCTACGGGCCGGTAAAGCCAATCTCAAGGATGCCTACGCAGTTGTCAAAGGCGGCGAGGTTTGGGTGAACAATTTCCACATCAGCCCTTATGAGAAAGGCAATCAGTTCAATCATGAACCGCTGCGGCCCAAAAAACTGCTGCTGCACAAGAGTGAAATCAACAAACTGCTTGGTGTACAGAAGGAGTCTGGCTATACCCTGATCCCGCTGCGGATTTATTTTAAAAATGGCCTGGCCAAAATGGATCTGGCCGTAGCAGTAGGTAAAAAGACCTATGACAAACGCGAAGATATCGCCAGCCGCGATGCCAAGCGAGATATCGAAAGGGCCATGAAGAGCCGCAGTCAGGGCTATTAGATAATGGAAAAGTCAAACCCCTGGCGTATAGCTTGCAGCAGTGTATTGTATTTTAAAACTGATGCCGAACCGAGCAATGGCATACCTGACAACTTCCCTATAAGGGGCGAAAATTACAGGTTAAACAATCCTAATAATACCTGCTGACAAAGCCGAACCATGGTATTATGATAGTAGAGCAGTTAATCCCATTTATTTAAGGGGGCGTAAAGGTTTCGACGGGGGATAGGATGGGTCGAGCAGCGAGCCGAGTTGTCGCCAGCTCGTTAAAAAGGTGAAAATTCAAATTAACTGCAGAAGATAACTTCGCACTAGCCGCTTAATGCGGCTCGTCCGACCAGGTTTCCTAACGGCCTGGTGCAGGGCGTCACTTAGTTAGGGTACCCTGAAGCCTTCTTTCTCGAGGGGCTTTAAGGGGAAACCAATCGGGGATAGCCTCAGGAAGTCTGTTCGTGGACGTCCGGCTGGCGAAAGCAAATCACGGACTGCGCTCGGAGAGACTGGACTGGTCTTACTTTCGGACGGGGGTTCGACTCCCCCCGCCTCCACCAGATTATCTACCATCTATTGATAAAAAGAATTTTATCGGTGGATGGTTTTATTTTGCCTTAAAATCCCGGAATAGCGGAGCTTTAGAGGGTTTTGGGGTTTGGTTTTTGATGGATGTTACAATAAAAATGTGCCGCTATTCCGGAAATAAATCGGAATTTATCGAAGGTTCCCAATCGTATTCTAATGTAAAACTGATGAAAGGAGAATTTTTATGGACAATATGAAAAAAATTAAACACTTTTATGAATATGTCACTTCCAACAACCTATCCTAAACAATCTTCAAAGGGGGTCAGTCCGGTTTGAAATATAATAATTTAAGGCTTCACGATGATTTTATCAAGGTCATGTGAAGCCTTTTGTTCTTGATAAACATTCACGATCCTGTCGACTTTTGCCAAACTGTCTTTATTTAGGTGCAAACTGTGTAGCTACTACTTTATCATAGGGTGCAATTTTGTTGAGCTCCCCAGCATCCTTAATAATTTGCTGCAAGAGATAAAAATCTTTTTCCAGCAATAGGGGATTCTTTTTCCAAGTGTTCTGATCCTTATAGCGTTGAATTGCGCTAATTAAAATATCATCTGATTGGTCGGGAAAATGTGGTTTGATTGCTTGCGCGATCTCTTGGGGAGAATGGGTGTCGACCCACTTCTGCCCGTTATAAATAGCCCGGGTAAACTTCTCAATCAGTTGAGGATCTTCTAGAATGGTACTTTTTTTGCAGAAATAGGCAGTGTAAGGAACCTCACCGCTTTCCTTGCCGAGAGAGGCAATAATATAAGCTTTGCCCTCTTTTTCCATGCTTGAGGCGGTGGGTTCAAAAATGATTACATAATCCCCCTGACCACCGATAAAGGCCCCCGGCATGGCCGCAAATTGCATGGTGGTATCGATAAACACATCTTTTCCCACCGTCAGTCCATTCTTCTCTAAAACATATTCCAGAACAATAGCCGGCATACCGCCTTTGCGCCCGCCGATAATGGTCTTGCCTTTCAAATCACGCCATTTAAAGTTAGGCTCCGGCTGCCTGCCCATAAGAAAGGTTCCGTCTCCATTGGTTAGTTGGGCAAAGACAACCCCGTAATCTGCTTTGCCTTCATTATAAACATAGACACTCGCTTCCGGACCTGCAAATCCGATATCGGCTTGATCGGTCAGCACTGCGGTCATGACTTTATCTGCTCCCTGACCATTGGATAATTCGATCTCCAAACCCTCTTCTTGGAAAAATCCCTGGGTTAAGGCCACGTATTGTGGAGCATAGAAAATAGAGTGTGTGACTTCACAAAGTTTTACCTTGGTAAGCTCCTTACTGGCATGATTGCAGCCAGTCAAACCCAAAGACACCCCTAACAGGACAACCAAAAGCAACAATACTGATTTTCTCATACTTTTCCTCTCCCCTCTCAAATTAACCCACTCTTTCTCAGGACAAAACGCTCAAAATAAATCACTCCCTGGTACATTATCGTCGCCGCTATCCCTAAAATAACTACACTGGTCATGACCAGATCAAGTTTGAAAACTTGACCGCCATAAACAATGAGATAGCCTAAACCAGCCTTGGAAACCAGAAATTCGCCGACAATTACGCCGACCCACGATAAACCCACATTGACCTTAAGCGCATTGATGATATTCGGAAATGATGCGGGAAGCAGAACTTTCGTCAATACCTGGGATTTACTCCCGCCAAAAATCTGGACCAACTTGATTTTTTCTTTATCAATGCCCATAAATCCATTTAAGACTTCCAGTATGGTAACAATCAGGGAGATGGCCAGAGTCATCACAATAATAGCGACCGGACCTGCGCCGATCCAGACAATGAAAACCGGTCCCAGCGCAATTTTGGGCAAACTGTTCAAAACAACCAAATATGGTTCAGATACTTTCGCCAAAAAATTTGACCACCATAACGCGATGGCTATTAGAACTCCCAAAATCGTCCCCAGAAGAAATCCGATAATGGTTTCCAAACAGGTTATTCCAATATGTTGAAACAGCACGCCTTGTTCATAGAGATTTTCAATGGTTTGAATCATTCGGGACGGCTGGCTGGTAATAAACGGGTCGATTATCCTGGTTTGAGCCAGAATTTCCCACAGGCCAAAGATTAACAACAATATCAGTAGTTGAGTGAAACGAATCGTCATTTTTTCGCGTTTGAGCTGGGATAGATAGCGGGTATGTTCTTCTGAAATGAATTTTTCCTGGGCAACTGAGCTGGAGATTTTCAATGTATTATCAGACATG
>JAAYCZ010000203.1 GCA_012729495.1 Syntrophomonadaceae bacterium
CCCGTTCTTTCAATTCTGTATAGTACTTTTATAAACAAAATAGCAAAAATAGAAAACGTTGGGGTTAAAAAAATGCGACTGGGATTGACTTTAAAGCTATTTACTTACGGTCAATGGAAGCAATATCTTTATTGAACAGCATCAATATTTTGTAGCTGACAGCCGTATACAGCCAAAACTTTTTTATTCCCAATGGCTGTATATATTAATTATCTTATTCTTTGCCAGGAATTGCAAATATGAGGAAATAAATCTATGAGTTTTTGTTCACAAATTATTTAAAATTACTGTCTTAATGGATATAATCAGTATGTTAACGGGAATGTTAAAACAGGCTGGTCAAGTCATTAGACCTATTTACTATTAATGCGGGTGGTTGTATATGAATGTAATTGTTATCGGGGCAGGCAAAGTCGGTTTCAGTATGGCACAGTTGCTATCAGATGAAGGTAACGATGTAGTAATTATTGAACAATCCCAGGAACGAAAGCAGCTGTTGGAGGATACGCTGGATGTGCAGGTTGTTTACGGCAGCGGTTCTTCTACTTCCGTACTGGAGGATGCCGGTGTACGCAGTGCAGATATGCTTATTGCGGTGACGGAATATGATGAACTGAATATGATCGCCTGTCTGCTGGCTAAAAAATACGGAGTAAAAACGACCGTGGCCCGGGTTCGTAACCCGGAGTACCTTGAAGTCAAGGGATTTTCTCTCAACGAGACGCTGGGGA
Organism: Syntrophomonadaceae bacterium; assembly: GCA_012729495.1. GTDB lineage: Bacteria > Bacillota > Syntrophomonadia > Syntrophomonadales > Syntrophomonadaceae > Syntrophomonas_B. Next base: position 732 of record JAAYCZ010000203.1, read on the forward strand.
TTAATCTGTTTATCAACCCGGAAAGAGTTACGGCCAAGGAAATATATAAAATCGTAAAAAACCCTGAAGCCCTCAGTGTTGAGTATTATGCCGACGGCAAGGTACAGCTGATTGAACTGGAAATCGATGATGATTCGCCCATCAAGGGTAAAAAACTGAAAGAACTGGATAGTTCGACCCCGTTTAATATTGTAGCAATTGCTCGTGATCATAAAATGTTGGTGCCGAGCGGGGAAGATATTTTTCGTACCCAAGACCGCATTAATATCATTGCCCGGACCTCTGATATACCGGAAGTTGAGAAAGCACTGGGCTTTCATTCCCGTAAAATTGAACATGTAACCATATTGGGCGGCGGCCGCACCGGTTGCTATCTGGCCCAAATGCTGGAAGCGAGCCGGCCGCTCATCGGCATTAAAATTATTGAAAAGGATTTATCCCGAGCCCGGCAGATTGCGCAGAAGTTAAAACATACCCTGGTTATACACGGGGACGGCGGCGACTACGAAGTATTGGATCAAGAAAATATCGGCCATTCAGACATGTTTGTAGCCGTTACCGATGATGACAAGGTGAATCTGCTCTGCTGCCTGATTGCACAGAATCTGGGCGTAAAAAAGACGGCCTGTCAGATAAAACGCACCGACGTTATGCCCCTGGTTGAACAAATCGGTATAGACGCTATCGTAAGTCCGCGGCTGATAACCGCAGGAGCAATTTTGAAATATATTCGCTCCGGAGATATAATCTCCATAACCCTGGTAGGCGAGGAACGGGCGGAGATGCTGGAATTAATGGTTCAACCCGGCGGGGCGGCTGCCAGCGGCAAGAAATTAAAAAATCTTAACATTCCCAATGGCTCGGTTATCGGTGCGGTTATGCGTGAAGACCGGGTTATTATACCTGATGGTAATTTTATCATTAATCCCTATGACCGTTTGATGGTATTTGCCCTGCCCAAGAGTATTCATAAAATCGAGAAACTGTTTCTTAACGGGGGGCATAAATAAATGATCCGGGCCAAGCTCATCCTCAATGCACTGGGTAAAATTATATTTATCATTGGCATCGCCATGTTAACCTGTCTATTTTGGGTGGGTAATGACGAGGAGGCTGTTGTCAAGGGCATCTTGTTGGCCGCGGCGCTGACGATTATTAGCGGGCTGCTGCTGACTTTAGGGTTCGGAAATAAAGATTCCATTAATTTTAAAGAAAGTTTTGCCGTGGTGACGCTGGGTTGGCTGGTAGCTTCGATATTTGGTGCGCTGCCATTTTTGACCACCGGGGTCCTTGATTCATTTGCCGACGCCTGGTTTGAATCCATGTCGGGTTTTACCACCACCGGTGCTTCGGTTTTTACTGACGTGGAAGCATGCCCCCGGGCGGTGCTTTTTTGGCGAAGCCTTACCCAATGGCTGGGGGGGATTGGAATCATCGCCCTTTTTATAGCCCTGATCTCCAATATCGGGGTACGGGCCAATCAATTATTCAAGGCTGAAGTACCCGGGCCGGTTTCCGACAAGATCAGTCCCCGTATTCGCGAGACCGCACGCAGTCTTTGGAAGACCTATGTGGTTATCAGCCTTATATGCATAATAACCTTCTATGCGCTGGGTATGGAATTTTTTGATGCGTTATGTCATGGTTTTGCAACCATGGCTACCGGAGGCTTCTCCACCAAAAATGCCAGTATTGGCTTTTACCACAATCCTTGGCTGCAATGGGCAGTTACATTCTTTATGATCGTTGCCGGAACCAATTTCGCCTTGCATTTCCTGGCTTTTAAAAAACGCAGTTTGGCCGGTTATCTGAAAAATACCGAATTCAAGTTTTATCTGACCATCATTTTTGTGGCGGCATTTTTAATCGCGCTGGATTTAAATCATGGTGGGGGTGGTTCATTGGCAGTCTGGGAAGAAAAATTCAGGATCGCCTGTTTCCAGGTGGTATCCATCCTAACCACCACCGGATATGCCACGGTTGATTATAACCTATGGCCGCCGCTGGCCGGAGCAGTTCTGCTGCTGATGATGTTTGTCGGCGGTTGTGCCGGGTCAACGTCCGGAAGCATTAAACCGGGCCGTTACTTGATCATCCTGCGGCGCTCGCTGATCGAGCTCAGGAAAATGGTTCATCCCAAGGCGGTTATGCCGCTGCGCTTTGGCGGCAAGGTTTTGAACGAAGATTTGATTATCAATGTGCAGCAATTTTTCTTCTTATATATATTGATTTTGGTAATAGGAATGATCATTATCAGCACGCTGGGGTTGGATTTTGTCAGCAGCCTGACCGCTTCGGCCACCTGCCTTGGCAATATCGGACCGGGTTTTGGTTTGGTCGGCCCCACCCAAAATTTCAGCTTCATTCCGGCGGTTGGTAAATATGTATTGATCCTGGAAATGTTGATCGGACGTCTGGAGATTTATCCTTTCCTGGTTTTATTTGTTCCCGCCTTCTGGCACGAATAAAAAAGGCTGTCGGCAAAAGTTGATCACTTCTGCAAACAGCCTGAGCTTTCCGTTTTACATTATTAGTTTGACAATTACTGCATGGGTGCCTGGAAATTCTGGGTTTGCTGTTGCTGAACCGCCTGATGTCCCTTCAGCATATGATCAGCTTCTCCGGGATTTAGCATAGATAGTAATTGCTGAAGTTCACCCACATGTTGCCTTTCTTCGTTGGCAATATGATAGAGGACTTTTTTGATTCGTTCATCATCGGTTGCCATGGCATGTGCCTCATAACCGATAATAGCTTCCCATTCACCGGCGATATCGGCACGCAAAGCCTGCAACAGCTCCTGAACATTCATCTGCTTGGAAACATTGGCTATAAAAGGATTTCCCAGCAAGGCCATTTTAGTATTCCCCCTTTTTTAAGTAGTTTAGCTGGTTGAGGGAATAAATATACCTCTTGTATTTGCCGGCATATTTATATACTTTTATTTGCCTTCCCGAAGATGCAGCCATTCTCCTCAAATGATATTTTAACAGCAGATCAATAAAATATGCTAATCTAAAAGATAACCAAGGGCCTAATATCAGTATCGTTGTTAATATTTCGTCAACGAGGAGATATAATGAACAGTCTGGATTATCTACTCCTGGCCTGGCTGGGCATCAGTGCCTTGGTCGGTTTTTTCCGCGGCAGTCTGGCCGTTGTGGGAGGCTTGGTCAGCAGTTTGGCGGCATTAGCAGGTGCTATAATTTACCGCAATGATCTGGCTTTGTTCCTGGAAAAAGAATTTGGCCTGCAGACCATGCTGGTGCAAGCTATGGCGGAAAGATTACCCCAACCCGCGCTGGGCGGATCTCCGCTGGAAAAAATTTTGCCCGTGCTGCAAACCATGCCATTTGTACAGGATAAGCTGGCCTCAACTGCACAGATGATTTTGGCGGCCCTGTCTTTTCTGGTGCTGTATATAATAATCAGTAAAGGCTTGCAGATAGTATGGAAAATATTGCAGTCTCCTTTTCGGCATGGTATTTTGGGTGGAGTCGATCGTCTGGCTGGAGCGGGACTGATGGCGGGCAAAGATCTGCTGATCATGGCAGTCGTGCTGGGAATTTCATATCCTTTCATCCAAAGCGGTGCAGCTCTGGGGATCAAAGGCTTGATGAAAGCAGGATCCGTTATTGATCAATCCTGGTTGGTCCCATATTTGAATATTGTATTTACCAGCCTGGAAAAACTTCTGGGGTTGGGTGTATAGATTGCCAGTCGGATTGAGAAATTAGGAATAACCAATACAAGTTTGAAGGGAGAATAATTTATGGCCGAAAAATCCAAAAAGAAACCTCAGGATAGCTGGAGCCAAATGAGCACCAGCGATATAAAAGCCAGCGAAAAATTCAACGCTGGCTATATTGATTTTCTCAACCGGGTAAAAACCGAACGCGAGGCAGTTGCCTATATAAGTGAAGCGGCCGGCAGCCAAGGTTTTAAGGAACTCGATCAGGTTAAAAACTTCCAACCCGGGGATAAATTGATGATCAAATTTAAGTCCAAAGCAGCTGCCCTGGTGGTGATTGGACAGGAGCCGCTGGATAAAGGTGTGAACATGGTGGTTTCGCATATTGATTCCCCGCGTCTGGACCTCAAACCGCATCCCGCCTACGAAGCAGATGGCATGGCTATGTTTAAGACCCATTATTACGGAGGGATCAAGAAATACCAGTGGCTGGCCATACCGCTGGCGCTGCATGGCGTAGTGGCCAAGAAAGACGGCCGGATCATCGACATCTGCATCGGGGAAAAAGAGTCTGATCCGGTTTTCACCATCGCCGATCTGCTGCCCCATCTGGCCAAGGATCAGATGGAGAAAAAAATGGCTGAGGCCGTCAGCGGCGAAAGCCTGAATGCACTTTTGGGCAGCCGTCCCCTCAATACCAAGGATGATGAAGCGATCAAGGCCCGCTTGATGAACATTTTGGAGGAGCAATATGACATCGAGGAAGATGATTTTACCAGTGCTGAATTACAGTTTGTTCCCGCCTTTGCGGCCCGGGAAGTGGGCCTGGATCGCAGCATGATCGCAGCCTACGGCCAGGATGATCGGGTTAGTGCCTATGCCTCACTGAGGGCCATTTTGGAACTGGAAAAACCGAAAAGAACTGCCCTGTGTTTATTTGTTGACAAGGAAGAAATCGGTAGTTCCGGAAATACCGGTCTGCAATCTCTGCTGATCGAAAATGTATTTGCACAATTAATGCACATGGCCGGCCGCAATGATTACTTCAGCCTGCGCCAGGCCCTGGCCAATTCGGCAGCCATCTCCGCTGATGTAAACGCAGCGGTGGATCCCAATTACCCGGAAGTTTTTGAAAAAATGAATTGCAGCTTCCTTTCCCGGGGGGTGGTTCTGACCAAATATACCGGTTCGCGCGGAAAATATGATTCCAACGATGCCAACCCGGAATTCATGGCCCGAATCAGAAAAATCTTTGACGATGCCGGCGTAGTCTGGCAGGTTGGGGAACTCGGCAAAGTAGATATCGGCGGGGGAGGAACCGTAGCCCAGTATATTGCTCGTTACGGTATGGAAGTGGTAGACTGCGGGGTTGCTCTTCTGGGTATGCACTCACCTTTTGAGGTAGCCAGCAAAGCTGATACCTATATGTCATATAAAGGTTATCTGGCCTTCCTGCAGAACTTTATTTAAGCATAATTTATCAGTGGGGAGGTGATAAGGCAATGAATGCAGGGAAGAGACTTACGGAAATGGTGCGGGCGGCCGGCTGAGGCGCCAAGATAGGGCCGGGGGCCCTGGAAGAAGCGCTAAAAGGATTGGACTTGCCGCAGGATCCGGCTTTACTAATAGGAATGCATACCCGTGACGATGCCGGGGTATATCGGCTGAGTGAAGAAAAGGCCCTCATTCAGACCCTGGACTTCTTTACACCGATGGTTGATAATCCTTATATTTTTGGTCAAATCGCTGCCACCAATGCCCTCAACGATGTCTACGCGATGGGGGGCAGGCCGCTGTTGGCGATGAATATAGTCTGTTTTCCCCAATGTGAAGACATGTCTATTCTGGGTCAGATTCTGGAAGGTGGTCTCAGTAAAATTAAGGAGGCCGGAGCGCTTCTGGTAGGCGGACATACAGTGGATGACAACGAACCCAAATACGGTCTGGCGGTTACCGGACTGGTGCATCCGCAGCAGATCGTCAGCAACAGCGCTGCCCGTCCCGGTGATTTGCTGTATTTAAGCAAACCGCTCGGCAACGGTATTATAACCACCGCCATCAAGGCAGAAATGGCTGAGGCCCAGGATATGGAGGAAGCGTTGGGCTGGATGACCACGCTTAATAAAGGGGCTGGCGAGGTTATGCATCAATGCGGTATTAAAGCCGCTACAGATATAACCGGTTTCGGCTTTTTGGGACACCTGTATGAAATGGCTTCAGCCAGCGATGTAGCAGTGGAAGTCTATGCGCAAATGATTCCGGTTATGTCGGGAGTATTTACTTATGCAGGGCTGGGGTTGATTCCGGCCGGCGCATACAACAATCGCGATTATTTGCAGGGCAAAATATGCTATCATGAGCAGATAGACCCCGACCGCCGGGAAATAATGTTCTGCCCGGAGACCGCTGGGGGGCTGCTGATGGCAGTGCCGGCGGGGCGGGAGCAGGAATTTTTGCAGCAGATGGCGGCAAGACAGATATATGTCAGTCTGGTCGGACGGGTGATAGCGGAAAAATTTGCGCCCATAAATATTCTGGGCCAGCCGGGAACATGATATATACAATTTAAAAATGCAGGAGTTTTGGGGGAAGAGATGGAGAGGAAAGTATTCAATCTGGGCGATATTGTACGCATGAAAAAACAGCATCCCTGTGGTAGCTATAACTGGGAAGTGGCCCGGATGGGGGCCGATATAAAAATAAAATGCCAGGGCTGCGGCAGAATCGTCATGCTTTCCCGCAGCGAGTTTGAGCGCAAATTGGTCCGGGTGATTGAAAAAAAAGCCTTACCTGAAGATAAGGCTTAAAATGGTACTCCTTGCACCGACAGGAACTGCTGAGCATATACTGTAGCAGCAATATGCCGCGCAGGGGGTGGAAATATGAGGCTGAAAGCAGTAGAAAAACAATTTTCCGCCGGGGATCTGGTCACCATTAAAAATTCCCGCAAGGAAGAACGCTTCTGCATTATAGGATTTAAATATGATGAGGAGCATCAGCCGATTGCAATCCTAAAGGCCCTCTACAACGAAACCTGCATCATCGAGAAACCGGTCAGTGAACTAAAAACCCTCCTGATAAGAGGAAAACTATAATTATATAGCCCGCCCATTTAAAGATGTAAATAATTGTTAAAAATCTGGCAAAATTCTTGCATCTTATCAGCAATCCTGATATAATCAATGCAAGTCCCTGCCCCGGATATGATTTCGGGGCCATTACCCGTGCAAATGGGTTTAGTCCAGAGGGAGGAGGTGTAAAAATGCGCGATTACGAAATGATGTTTATCATCAAGCCTGATCTGAGTGACGAAGCCATCGCTGAAATCAAAGAGAAACTGCACAATATCATCGCTGATTTTGGCGGCGAGTTTGAAAACGAAGTGCCAGGTTGGGGCAAAAAGCGCATGGCGTACAGGATAGAAGACTATTCAGAGGGTATCTATGTCTTATGGAATTTCAAAGGCAAGCCGGAAACAGTTGCGGAACTGGATCGGGTTATAAAGATATCTGACAGCCTGTTACGTCACATAATCATTCGCAAAGATGAAAAATAGATAACGTGTATCTGGTTTTTTGATGGGGGGAGTCGGGATGAATTACAATCGGGTTATTCTAATCGGTCGTTTGACACGTGATCCGGAACTGAAATATACAACCAGTGGGACCGCAGTGGCTACGTTCACTCTGGCCATTAACCGCAGATACAACCGTGAAGAAGCGGATTTTATCGATATCGTTGCCTGGCGGCAGCAAGCTGAGTATTGCGCCAATTATGGCAGCAAAGGCCGCCTGATGATGGTGGAAGGCAGACTGCAGTTGCGTACTTATGAAACCCAGGAGGGGCAAAAAAGAAAAGTTGCCGAAGTAGTCTCCGATGAGCTCAAGTTCCTGGACAAACAAGGGACAAGCCAGGGCAGTCATCCCGCCTCAGCGGGGAGAAAAGACGCAGATGGCTGGGATGATCTGGGTCGCGAGGTTCGCTTGGAAGATATTGATATTATGGAAAAACCCGATGAAGATGACATCCCCTTTTAGCAGCTTAGCAGAAGGAGGTTTGCAGTTTGAAAAAGGATAAAAGGAAAAAAAGACGCCAGTGCAATTTCTGCGCTGATAAAATTGAAAGCATAGATTACAAGGATCTGGTAAAACTGCGTCGGTATGTTACTGAAAGAGGCAAAATCCTGCCGCGCAGAATCACCGGCAACTGTGCCGTACATCAGCGTCAGCTGACCGTGGCGATCAAAAGGGCCAGAACCATGGCTTTGATGCCCTATACGCAGGAGTAAAATATATAAAGCCCCCTTCATCAGCAGGGGGCTTGTTTTTTGTCCAAAAATCTGGGAATGGCAACGATTTTTACAAGCAGGAATTCAGTCTCTGCATGCAGAAATGATACCAAATGGAGGTGTCTTTTTTGCGCAGTAAAAGCGGAGAGGTGAATAGCGAATCCAATCTCAGGGTAATCGAATGGCTTAAGGCAGAACTGGCCGAATCCCTGGGCTTATTGTTTAAATCTATGCTCAGAGCAGGCAATGAAGCAACTGCCGATGCTTTGTCCAATATTATTATATTATGTTATGTGTTGGGCAGAAGAGCAGGGATCAATTATCAGTCCATTGATATGCATGTCATGCATAAGATAAACGGTACGGTCAGCGAAGCAATAGAGGTTGAACAAATGTATGGAGATTTAACTGAACTCAAAAAGTACTTTGATCGCAAGGAGAGTAAAACGAGGTGATACATTGCCGGCCGTTTTAAAACCATTTCTGATCACATTTGCTGCCTGTCTGGCAATTCACTTCTGGCCGCCGGGCCTATTCATGTGGGCAGTCATCTGGGGGATAGCGATCATATTGGC
>JAAYCZ010000204.1 GCA_012729495.1 Syntrophomonadaceae bacterium
ACCCTCTGCGCCGGGTGAGTTGAGGACGAATGGTACCCCGACCTCTGTGAACGTAAAACTGACCTGGACAGCCGCTACGGACAATATTGCCGTTGTCGCCTACAAGGTTTGGCGCAGCATGGATGGAGCAGAACCAGTGCTTCTGGCCACCACAGATCAGCTGAGTTTCAGCGATGATAATCTGCTGGCGGAGACAACCTATGTTTATACGGTGTCCGCTCTGGATGAAGCCGGCAATGAATCTGCGCCCAGCAATCCGCTGACGGTTACCACCCCGGCTTTGCAGTTTACTTCCATTAGTTATTCAGTGCCGAGAAACATGAATGGGCTGATTAAAGAAGAAGCCAGTATTACCGTGAATCTGGCTGCACAGTTCAAACGCAAAGCCACGGCTGAACTGATCTACACCAATTGGTTTGATGAAACCGGAACGCTGCTGAATGAACCACAGGAACGTACACAGATTATCGAACTTCCCATATTCCAGGAATATACCTCCCTGGGAACAGCCTCCTACCGCGGGAGTTTTCAATTCCCGGCCGGAACAGAGCAATTGATATCGATCAAGGCGACGCTGCGTGATGATGCCAGCCATAGTGTTACCGCAGCAGCAGCCGGCCTGCCGTTGTTCTTTGCCGGCAATCTCGAGTTGATCATGGCTGATGAAGCCGTCGTTTCAGGCTTGTTGGATGACGCAACCGCGGAAATTTGGAGCGATATGAAAAAATGCGGTGCCAAGACAAGTATATCCGCAGAGGGCATTTTCACTTTACAAAACCTGACTCCGGCCGACGATTATACGCCGCGCATCGTAAACCAGGCAGGGCAATTATTGAAAGAGCAAAGCGGCTTGCACGTAATTGCAGGTCAAACCAGGCAGAGCGCAATGACGACAAGATTACCTGCTTCTCTTGATGTGCAGGTTATTGATGCCCAAAGCGGTGAGCCCGTGCCAGAGATCGCAGTCTTCTTTAACCATGCTAATGGATCACCCCAGGGCACTGGTTTAACGGATGAGGCAGGTTGGGTAAAAAACAACAAGGGCCAGCGCCCGGCCATCCCCTTTGCCTTGTCGGAAAGCGTCCTGCAGGGCAGAGTTCATCTCACTCCCGGGCAACAAGCGGTATATTCCCATGCCGGAAGTTTGGAAACAACATTGGAGCCAGGTCAGAATCAAGCGGTTATCCAATTGCACAAAAGACCGGTGGGTATCCTGCAAGGAAAAGTGACAGATAATGCAGGGATTAATCTCGAAGAGGCAACGGTTACAGTGGTTCAGTTTGTGGGGGATAGAGCAGTCAGTAAAACCGCATTAACCGATGTCAGTGGCAATTATACGATGCAATTGTTATCCGGGATCAATGCTAAAATAAGCTTCAGTCACCGGCGTACCTGTGCGGTAGAGGGTCAGGAAATTCTTATTAACGAAAACACGGTTTTGAATATGGCGTTGCCTGCCCAGGCGGCAGTCACCCTGAACGTGTTTACCAAAACCGCTGAGAATGCAGAACCGGTATCCCTTATGCTGGACTGGCGGGTAGCGGTTCATTTCCGAATCAATATTAAAAACCTCAGGACCGGAAGCATTGCTTCATGGCACTCAACCTGGCCCAGCGTTATCCTGCCTGATGGGCAAGCCGGTGATCAGATAAAAATCAGCGTCGACGGTTATGAGGGAGGTTATTCAAAGCAGGAGCAGATCGTTACGCTGGATGCGTATCGCTATGCAAAGGCTGATATTACCCTTACCCAACAGGGAAAATTACGTGCCAGCATCTACGACACAGACAAATCAAAGCACTATGGTGAACGATTAAATATGATACTGTATCGCTTTGATGAAAACGTCTGGAAAGGGGCCGGTTCGCTGTACGAGTATGGCGGCGGGGAAAAGACCTTTGGGCCGGCACCGGCGGGCATTTACCGGGCAGTTCTTTATTGGGGGCCGCGCTTGCCGGTCGTCCAAAACGGCCAGGATGAGTTCGAAATTAAAGGATCCAAGATTTTAGATAATATCGTCATTAAAGACGGGGAAATAACTGAACTGGGC
>JAAYCZ010000205.1 GCA_012729495.1 Syntrophomonadaceae bacterium
AAAACTCCTCACGACGAGTTTTCTTCTTCCTGCAACTGTATTCAAAATCGCTGAAGGTTTCCTGTTTCATCGCGCGCTCCGCTTTCCTTTTTCTTCTTACCATTATACCATAACAGCGGCGTATCGTCGTGATTAAATCAGAGGTTCCCTAATCATAAACCGTTATAAGTATAATACAAGCCCCGTGGGGGGTTACTATTTGCCGAATTAAGAAAGTTCGCAATTATAGGAGCCTCTGAGGCTATGTTGTCAATGACCCGAAGAGCTTCATTTCTGACACCCTCTATATCATCATCCAATTGGAACTTGTACAGCCTTGCTCCGGAATATAGGTTTCTTTCACCAAAGTTATGAGCAATACCCCGAATTACCAAATTCATTTTGCAAAGACGTAATGTGACCGGATTATTTTCCCGCCTGATGATGGACGCTTTCTGACTGTTACCATTGTGTCTGTTTAGAGATTGACAACGCCGACTTGTTTTTGACCTAAGCTGATGCGGAGAAAATCTTGGACCAATTAGTTATATAACCAAGAATTTTCTCATGCTCGATAAAAGCTTACCGCACGGCCAATAGTCCTATAATCATCTTACTTTCCCCGTTCCGCCATGAGTAGTTCGATCTCCTGTTCGTTGATCCCAACCATGGCTTCACCCAAATCCTCGGACAGCTCAGCCAACACCTTGGCATCCTGATAGTTATTGACTGCTTTGACGATCGCCCGAGCTCTCTTTTCCGGATCTCCGGACTTAAAGATGCCAGAGCCCACAAAAACTCCTTCCGCTCCCAATTGCATCATCAATGAGGCATCCGCAGGGGTGGCAATGCCCCCGGCAGCGAAATTGACCACCGGCAGGCGCTTATGCTTTTGGACATAGAGCACCAATTCATAAGGAACCTGCAGCTCTTTCGCTTCTTGGAACAGCTCGTCTTCCCTCATACCAGCGATACGGCTGATCTGGCTGTTGATCATCCTCATATGCCGTACGGCCTGAATCACATCCCCAGTTCCCGGTTCCCCTTTGGTACGGATCATCGCCGCTCCTTCATTGATTCTTCGCAAAGCCTCCCCTAAATCCCTGGCACCACAGACAAAAGGCACCTTAAATCTGGTCTTATCAATATGATAGACATCATCCGCCGGGGAAAGTACTTCGCTCTCATCAATATAATCGATTTCGATGGCCTCTAGGATCCGGGCTTCCGCAAAATGACCAATACGGCACTTAGCCATAACCGGAATGGAAACCTCATTCATAATGCCCTTAATCATTTGTGGATCGCTCATCCGGGAAACGCCGCCAGCGGCTCGGATATCCGCGGGAATTCGCTCCAAAGCCATTACGGCGCAGGCTCCGGCAGCTTCCGCAATCTTTGCCTGCTCCGGCGTCGTCACGTCCATAATCACGCCGCCCTTTAACATCTGGGCCAGTTCTTTGTTCAATTCATAAAGTTTATTATCTCTGTTGCTCATTTAAACCCCTCGCTTTACATATTGGTTACTATGGAGTATACTCAATTCTGGTCATATTAGAAATAGCCAATTCAGAAATTTTATCTATAGCCAGATCAGTTAAGGAGTCCTGAGTATGCTGACATATTCTTTTGAAAATATAGGGTCAGAAAGCATGTACGAATATCTATATCATTGCATCAAAACCGATATTCTGCTGGAAAAATTAAAACCCGATGAAAAACTTCCCTCCAAACGCCTCTTTGCTAAGCATCTGGGCGTCAGCATCATCACCATTGAGAACGCATATGCCCAGCTTGCAGCGGAAGGTTATATTTACACTCTCCCCAAACGGGGATATTTTATTTCTAACCTGGAGAAGCAAACCCTTCATCCTTCCCCGACAAGACCCCAGACAAATCAGGAACAATGGGAAAATAAAGAGCCGGCCTATTATGCCGACTTCATCAAAAACACCGTAGCTCCAGACACTTTTCCTTTCTCAGTCTGGACCAAGCTGTTGCGGGATGTAACGGACGGCGAAAGTGAAACCTCCCTGTTATCCGACACTTCCGTAGGCGGCGTGATGAAGCTAAGGCAGGCAATTGCCCAACACCTCTACCAGTTCCGGGGAATGTCCGTGGAGCCTGAGCAAATCATCGTCGGGGCAGGAACCCAGTATCTGTACAGTGTTATTATTCAGCTCCTGGGCAGGAACCGCATCTATGCCGTGGAGGATCCCGGCTATTCCCGGCTTACGAAAATCTATATGAGCAACGATGTTCAATGCTGCCCGATTCCCATGGATCTAGCCGGTGTTATTCCTGAATTCTTGAAAAAAAGCGGAGCCGATATTCTTCATATCACCCCCTCTCATCATTTTCCCACAGGTATTGTCATGCCGATCAGCCGGCGCTATGAGCTTTTGAGCTGGGCCGCGCAGAAGAATGAACACTATATTATTGAAGATGACTATGATTGCGAATTCCGTCTGTTAGGCAAACCCATTCCCGCACTACAAAGCATCGATGTCATGGAAAAAGTAATTTACATCAACACCTTCTCTAAAAGCCTTGCCCCCACCTTCCGCATCAGCTATATGGTCCTTCCCAGACATTTAACAGAGCGCTTTTACCAGAAGCTGGGCTTCTATTCCTGCACCGTATCAACCTTTGAGCAGTTCACCCTAGCCCGCTTTATCTCGGAAGGCTACTTTGAAAGGCACATTAATCGAATGCGGACCTATTACCGCAAACAGCGGGACGCCATCCTGAAGGCCATCCGCCAAAGTAGCATGAGTCCTTACGTAACCATCCAGGAAGAGGACTCCGGGCTGCACTTTCTCATGGAGGTCCGGACAGATGTGGCGGATCTCCGCTTAATCACCGCCGCCCAACATGCCGGAATACGCATCTCCTGTGTTTCCCAGTATTATCATGGTACACCCGATGATACCCATAAAATTATAATCAACTATTCCGGATTAGAGCCGGAAAAGATTGAAACGGCGATCCAGCAGCTCAGCGAATCCCTGGTCAGGGAATTAAAGCTTGGCCCTTGAATCACCCTACCCCAAGGCAGGGCTATCTATTTTTACTCAGCAGCTTATTCATGAATTCAAGAAAGGTGAAACAGCTTTCTAGGAGCTGCCGCTGATGTACAGGGGATCGAGTTCTTTGTTCTCCTTTTATCTTGATATTAGCATGTAACTATTCTTTTGTAGTGTAGCCTGTCCAATCTGTGCACCTATGTTAATTAAATAGGTATCAATGCCGTGGGTTTTTTGTGACAATTTCACCTGCACGAATGAGGGTAGCAGTGATATCCGTATGGTATTGCGCCCCAAGGGATTCAAGTTTGGCGTAAAGCTGTCCCTCATGTGTCACAAAATAGTGAGGCTGGAGATTATTAAGTGCCTTAGCAACAATATCGGCATGGCAAATATCACATTTGCACCAGTTCTCATCAATAGATAACTTTTGATATTGGTCTTCTACGACGGTTGGGACACTTTCTTAATTTTAGTTACTATTCCGACGGATCTCTCAAACAGAAGACGACAAATACGCAAAAAACCTACTACACGCCAAGCGGACTGCTTGAGAAAACGGTAATCAACGGTACTACTTTTATTAATAGTTCAGATGATGCTACTAAAAATTCAAATAGCATCAATATTATGAGTTCTGGTGGTGTATCTGTTCTTTATAATATCAATAACAGCGTCGGTGTAACTGACTATTGTACATATTATGGACTGACACAAAGCGGATTTAATTGTTATACTCACGCTATTGCGAAACGGAGTGAGGTTCGAAACCCGGGGTACTATTCTGGTAGAAGTTTGAATCTTTATTCCCTCTCAGGCATAAAGTTGAATGTTGAAAAAGATCAGGAAAGTTTAGGAAGACGTATTTATGATACGACGGTTGGGGCTTCTATTTCCGGCCATTCTTGGAAAATTGTTTTGAGAATTAATCCAGGAAATGACTATCATTTTATGATTTGCAGTTCTAACAACTCTGCTTGGCAGTTTAAGGCAGGTATCGGTGGCCCTGTTATGAGAGTGTTAAATGGGTACACTCCCGATGACATTACATGGGACATATATGTATTGAACTCATCAACGAACAAATACGAGGTATATTCTTCGAGCTATTACACCAGCGCTATGAAATATATGATGATCACCAATTAATAAACTTTGATAAACAAGATAGATAAAATCAATGTGAGAAACAGCGAGTAGTTTTCCGAAAGAGCACAACACCCCCGTTGACTTAAATCAACGGAGGTGTTGCGTGCTAATTTCTACCTATAAAAACTTTATAAGCAATATTCTTCATAAGATAAGGTACAATAAGTCGTTCCCGATTGTCTGCCGCTTGAAGTAACTCTGGGAGCTTTTCCGTGCCGGGAGCACAGAGCCAAAGGTGACGCAGACAGCGACGGTACAGCAACCCGGTCAGCGCAATCTTCAGCTCACGCTCATCGTTAATATGTGCCAGCATCCTCGCGCCTTCGGCGCAGGCTTTTGTGACGGCATCACACGCATGATCCTGTCGGCCAAAAGAGAGGTAAGCCACGCGATAGAGGTCGGGGATGCAGTGTTCTATGCATTTGTAAATGCATATTTACGCCGCCCACCGCCTTGTCAATACCTATCATTGAGTGTTTACTGTTATTCCTCGGGGAACGGAACTTGGACATCTTTAGGCAACACGACGTATGCCACCTCGTCGAGCATAACCGGGGTATCAAATACGTAGGACATCGTCCCTCCGGTAGACCCTATTCCACCGGCGCCTCCGCCAGACCTCGGCCGGGCTGTAACCGTACTCCCGTCCTTCATCACTAAATATACATCCAGAATATCCACCGCCTCCGGTCTGTTACCGGGGATAAAACTATACCTTAAAGTGACGCTGAAGGGGCGCAGGACTAAGGAATCGACCATCATTTCCACGCTTTCTTTCGGACCCGTCTCACCGCCCGCCTGTGCTACACAGACCACCGGAGAGGAAATCATTTCCACTTCTCCGCTCATTTCGGTCAATGGGAACTCAAAGCTCCAGCCGCCCTCTGTCAGTGTAGTCACTTCATCATATAAAGGAGCTCCTGACCACATAGATAGATCCGCAAGCTGAAGTTTCCAGATCTCACCATCCGTATAGACTCGATTGCTGTCCGCCGACATCACATACTGCTCTTGAATAACCATAGTGACCGTGTTTTCCTTGCCGTCTCCATCATCGAGTATTGTGATACCTCTGTTCCATGAAATCAAATGACCTGTACTGGTATAGGTTCCCGTGCTCTCGGATTTCACATATTCGAAAAACAGGCTCCCTTCCTCCGAGTCCATATCTATCCTAATTCCCTCCGGTCCCTTGACGCTGACGGCAAGATAGAGGGTTTGCGCATCGCAGATCGCGGAATTAACGGTGACGGTATACCCATCCACCGTTACGCTCTGGCCGATACCCACACTTTTTTCCTCAATAAATCGGTACTGCTCAGGCGTTAACGCTTCCCCGGAGTTATTGGTAAAATACGTGCTGAACCAATTGGTAACGACCGCAAAGGCAACTCCAGCCGTACACAGGGTAAGCACAACGGCAAGAAAAACTGCCACGCCTTTGCTTGTAAGCATCTGTCTAAGCGGTATCTTGCCCTTAACACTGCCTTTGCGGCGACATACTTCATCCATTCTCCGTGCTTGGTAGCGTGGATGCCTGGCGTCTAAATCTACGCCGGTTTTTTTTTCAAAAATACTTTTTATATTCTGCAAATTGACTCTATTGAGAGAATTCATATTGTACCTCCTCACTTAATTGACAAGTGCCTCGCGCAATTTAATTTTAGCGCGAAAAAGACGATTATCCACCTGTTTTGCGCTCATGTTCAGCGCAAGGGCAATTTCTCTCGGTTTCTGGTTGTAGTAATATCGGCGGATCAAGATTTCACGATCCGGTTCACCCAAAGCATTCACCGCTGCAAGCAGCGTGCGCCGGGTTTCTTCTTTCAAAATGTCATCAATGATGCCAAGTTGATTTACAAAATGAGTATCTTCAAGCAAAATAGTATTCCGCTTTGCAATTTCCTGGCACCGATTTAAGGCTTGTGTTCTGGCGACAATAGAGAGCCATGTTTTTAGTGTGCCACGGTGGGGATCATATTTGTCGGGATGTTCCCATAAGTAGACATATGTATCAGCTACACATTCTTCCACATCTTGGATTGACCCGATGTTGTTCAAAACCGCGCCCGCAATCGACCACAAAAGTTTAGAGTATTTGTTGATTACCTCGCTAATTGCGGCTTCGCTCTTGTTTTTAATCGCGTTTATTGTCCTATCGTCAGTCATACAGTTCACCTCCGCCATGCTGATTAACCGGTTATATATAGTACGGTGAAAAAAGCAAAAACACTTAAAAATTTTTCAGAAATATATTTGATCTGTTTCTTCCCGCAAAGCCACGCTATGATTAAGCTAAACATGATAGCATTTTAAAGCCGTTTAGCAAGCTCTTGTTCTAATTATATCAAATCCACTGGTTCACACAATGTTGTCGTGTTCTGCCAAAATTGTTCCGCTACACGTACTTTTTCGTACAAGGCATCCACCCAGAGCACTGGATACACGGCTTCGGATAGAGAACGATTCCGGAATTCAGAAACCTGTTCGTTCAAACCTTTCGTCATTTCGCTGACCTGACTGCGGGAAAGATTCTCAATGCCAAGACTGTGAGCCAGCTTTTCCATTTTGCGAGTGGAAACGCCCTGCACAAAAGCTTCCTGTACAACCTGAATCAGTGCGGCTTCACTGCGCTTGCGTTCTGTCACAAAGAACGGGATATAGCCGCCTTGACGCACTTTGGGTACCATGAGATATATCGTACCCATTCTGGTATCCAGCCGCCGAGGACGGTATCCGCAGCGGTAGTCGGAACGGCTGTCTGCGCGTACACTCTTCTCTGCGCCTACCTGTTCACTGACCTCTGCTTCCATGAGCTGGGCGCACAGCCATTCCAGCATGCCTAGCATGGGGTCTGGCTGGCCGACACATTGCAATAGCAATTCCGTAAGATCTGTGGTATTCTTTCTTTGAGCCATTAGGGTTTTCTCCTTTGCATCATGATTGTCTAAGCAACTTTCATTTTACAGGAACCCTAATGGCTTGTCTATTTTCTATGCACTTTTGCGAACTCGATTATACGCTAGGGGGTGCGGACATTTTCTTTAAGTTGAACACCTTGGCCCACCGCTCATAGTATACTTTGGACATCAGTACACCGTCTTGACTAGATTAACTATGAAACAATCATGCACAAACAATCGCCAGAAACAGTAAAAGACCTCTCTGCAACATTTAGCAAAGAGGTCTTGTTTTCATATAGTAAAAGATCCCGACATGGGAATTGTTCTGATTTGATATTGAGTCGACTAACGTATAAGTTCTGGATTATATTCCGGAATGAAAAATGTACACGTGCTGAGAACTGCAATCTTTCTGTCTTTTCGTAAAAAGTCGAGCTGGGCAGCAAGCATATCTATCTGTTTAGGCTGTGAGTCCTCCATTGGCACGCTACCTACAAGCTGCCATGCCTTGTCTACATTTTGCTGTATTACGATACTACATTCTTCTCTGCTGGCTGCAAACTTGCGATAATCATGATTTCGGTTCTCTCGATTTACGCATGTCTTGTATTCTCCGGCAGCTAACTCATCAATGGTGGCGTAGTAGGTATAAAAATCCGGATCTGGTATAGATGCCATATGATAAAAGGCTTCTACCATTGGGTAATTCAAATACAACTTACCCATATCCGAGGGCTCGACAAAGTACTCTGCCATTTGTCTGATCTTTTCTGGAGTGAACTCAGGATCCTACGGATCAAGATCAAAAATAAGTAGCATATCTGAATAGGAAGTATCGAAAATCGCCTTTTTCGCTTCATCCGGCTCCCTCTCTTTTAATACCTGTAACAGACTAAACACCCCCGGATCATTTTCCTCAAACATTTCCTTGTACAAGGTATAGACATTCGTGCGATATGCAATGATTTCATATCTGGCATCGATGTTATAGATATTGAGTAGCCTTTCCATTAGTACGGAGTCAGTTTTCTCTCCCTCTACTAGTGCGAGAATCTTTCTTTTAGCATCATACATCGAACTCACCACTCATGTAAAGTTTCTCCAGATTGTGACCTTCCCGAAGCTCTCGACCAGTGGCATTGGTAAGTGAAGTAAGCTTATCTCCGGTTAGAATTAGGTAGCAGTCTGGACGCATGATGCGGTTGGAAAGCAGATTCGCATTATGAGAGGTGAGAATAGTTTGGAATCCGGGCATACTCTCCAAAAGTTCAACAAGCGTTTCCGCCAGCTCATAATGATAGAATGCATCAAACTCATCAATAAACATCAGTGAAACATCCACAGCAGTTTTATACCAATAGAAAAACGTATACAGCGCTTTTGTTCCGCTGGAAGCCATCTTGAAAAATGGCAACGGCTTTCTCGTATCAAAATATAAGCGTTTGGTTCCATCTGGGTCCTTCTTGGCAACCAGATTTTCCTCAATGCCCGCCTTGTGTAAAAACAACTCCAACTCTTTAATCATATTTCCTTCAAAGATGAAGTCATAATAGTCCTTACTATTCGACTGGTAGCCAATATAGCGGTTTTCATCTAAACTGCGGAACCACAGCATGCGGGACACAAAACGCTGCATCTGATACAATGGGTGATCCTCTGAAAGTGCCGAATTGGCGATAGCATATTTCAGAATAGAGTCATCGCCGCGAAACGACAGATTCAGTGTTGTAGTCAATGCTTCAAGACCAGAAAGGTCGCCACGCTTGTCCTCGTAATCATAAGTGTAAAGACGTTTATCGTTGATGGCAACAGATTCATAGACAAGGCTCTGCTTGTCGTTTTTGCGGTAGAAATAATCCACCTCACCGTTATCAAATGCAAATACATAATGGAACTCTGCATAACCGGACTTGTTGTTAACGTTCAGATAATAGTCATAAAGTCCAGGTCCCACGTTGTTTGTAGTCAGGTGCGAAACAATATCAAACAAAGCAAGCCCCAGATTAGATTTACCCACAGAGTTTTTACCGTAAATGATAATTTTTCCAAGCAAGCCACTAGTGATGCAGGCATTATTGAATTTATAATCACGGACGTCTGAGAAGTCAAGTTTAATTGTATTTTCGAAGTTTTTAAAACCAGTAACCTCAAATAGTTTTAACATAGGGCCCACCTTCTTTCACCGTTATTTTACCCAAGTTAGCCAAGCAAGGCAACATTATTCGTAATAATTTTACGGATAATGTGCAAAATATTTTCGACAAAATAGTTTAATAATTTCATTCACTTTGTTTACTGAAAGCAGTACGAGAATGCGATATACGCCTATTGAGCGAAGCTCCCTCTTCTTCTCCTGCCGTTCCTGAACACAATCCCAGGTAACACGACCAATAATTCCTTACTTATGAAAATTCTTTTTAAGAAAGTGTGTAGGCCCAATGCCCGTTTGCACGAATTTTTGTGAGCTTACCCTCTACGGTAAAGCCTGCGAGAATGCGGTTGGCTGATGGAGTTAAGATAATTACCACCCCCAATTAAAACAGCAAAAGACCTCTCTGCAAGTTAGCAAAGAGGTTTTGTTTTCATATACAGTTTTGGAAAATGTGTTGCTACCACTCTAAACGGCACCTGCGTTGTAAAATTCAAATACCATACTTGTTATTTATCTGCTTCAAGCAACCAGTCAAGTACATATTTCTGCCGGATCCCGTTGTAAGATACAGGCGGGTCATTATCCATTGTAAGCAGGGTTTTGGGGTTGTGATCTGCAATGGAATTAAGCGGCTCAAGCTCTCGTTTCAGCGTGCTTTCATCTCGCACAGACCACGACACCTGATAATACTCAATGTTTCCGTCATAGCTCTGCGCTACAAAATCCACCTCAGCAGAGCCGGATTTACCCACATACACCCGATAATTGCGCCGGAGCAGTTCAAGATAAACAACGTTCTCAAGAAGGTGTCCCTGATCTACCCCTTGCGTTCCCAAAAGATAATACCTAAGCCCGACATCGGCAAGATAATACTTTTCAAGCAGTTTCAAATGCTCCTTACCTTTTATGTCATATCTGCCAACACGGTACATCAGCAGACTGTCAGTAATCCCTTCAATGTAGTTTTCTACGGTATGATTTGATATTTTCCGTCCCGCACTAGTCATGGCGTCAGCGATTTTTTTCGTTGAGCAGATGTTCCCGATGTTGTTGAACATAAACTTGATGACGCTTTTCAGCATTGCCGGATCGGTTATTTTTTTACGTTCAACAATATCGTTAAGGATAACCGTATTATATATGCCGTCGAGATACGCATGGATATTTCTCCGGCTTTTCAGCCCCACCGTATACGGGAACGAACTGTTGTACACATAATTTCGATACAGTTCTTCGCGGCTTATGTTTTCATCAAACGTACTCGCATACTCCTTAAAGGACAGCGGGAGCATTTTCAGTTCTACATACCGTCCCGAAAGCAGTGTGGCAAGCTCACCTGACATAAAATAGGCGTTCGATCCGGTGATATATACATCTGCGTTCTTTTTGACGAACAGGCTATCAACCGCCTTTTCATATTGTTTTACATGCTGAACCTCATCGAGAAAGATATAATTCATCTTTTGCGGATTCATTTTAGATTTTACATAATCATACAGAGCGCGGTATTCGCAGAGCGGTTCGTATTCCGCCTCTTCAAAATCGATAGCTATGATTTGGTCTTCTCCCACACCATTTGAGAGCAGGTGATCGCGGAACAGTTCAAAAATCGTAGATTTACCGCATCTGCGGATGCCGGTTACAACCTTGATAATCTGCTGCTCCTTCCATTCGATAAGGAAATCCAGATATTTGGGACGCTGTATTATCATAGTACACCTCCTATCATACATCTTAGAATTACAATACCATAATTTCATCTGCTATTCAATAGTATGCTCTATAGTTCCAACTTTATTCATAGTTTGTAAAAATATAGGCCTTCTTTCACCTTATTTTACCCAAAGTACCAAGCAAGTCATTGGAATGTGTATAGGCCCAATGCCCGTTTGCACGAATTTTTGTGAGCTTACCCTCTGCGGTAAAGCCTACGAGAATACGGTTGGCTGTGGCAGCAGACACACCCAGCAGCTCACGCGCATCTGCGTTCATGATATAGGGGTGCTCCTGCAAAAATGCAGCGATGGAATTCCAGCGAGTACTGTTTTTATTATTGGCCACATCGCTCATTCCATCCCTCGTTCCAGTAGCTTCAATAAGGGATGCTTTTATGGCAGAAAGCATGAATTCGATAAACTTCGTCGATTCACCTGCATTGTTGGAAGCGTTGATGGCTGCATAGTATTCCTGCTGCCGGTCGTGGATAATAGACTCTACCGGAAGCCATACAAAAAGCGGATTCCATTTGCTCAGTAGCAGCGTGTGCCATAACCTGCCCATGCGCCCATTTCCATCGGAGAACGGATGGATTAGCTCAAACTCGTAGTGGAATACACAGCTTTTGATAAGCATGTGCATATCATTGTCCCTTGTCCAGTCCAGCAACTCGCAAACAAGGTCAGGTACATACTGTGGAAGGGTTCCAAAGTGCAGTACGTTGCCCTGTGCATCCACTACACCCACCGGACGGGAACGGAATTCTCCGGCTTCCTCTACAAGACCACGCACCATGATGCCATGGGCAAAAAGAAGAGTGTCAACGCTGTACGGATCGAGTGTATCCATGTGCTCGTAAATCTCGTATGCATTTTGGACCTCAGCGATGTCCTTGGGTGGAGCGAGAACCGTCTTACCTTCGAGAACCGCAGTGACCTGCTCGATGCTGAGGGTATTCTGTTCTATTGCCAGAGAAGCATGGATGGTACGAATGCGGTTAGTTCGCCGCAGGGAGGGGCCTACGGAAAGATTGCTGGTAGAACTGATTCTTCCTACAAGCTCGGCAATGGTAGCTACATCGCTAATGATGGTATTGGTAATTTCAAAAGGTGGCTTTTTGTTTTTCATAGTCATTCCTCCGTTGCGGGATATGGCTATTATACCATCGCATCGCTCAAATAACAACGCATCGCTCAAATTATGAGTGATGCGTTGAGAGAAGCGGAATATTGTAATTATACGTAATCGTGACGAAGATATTATTCTATGACATAGTGATGCAAACGCCTTTGTTAGCAACCTCCACCCTTTTGACCACTCTGAGTATTTTATCAGCATTTATATGCTCAGCATCCAACCACTCCCAATCGAGCTGTTTGAAGATTTCCTGTAGAAGCTTTTGTTCCTTAATACCATGGTTTTTGCAGCCGTTACCATTCTTGCCTTTTCGACATTCCGAACAACTCCATGTTTTATAGGGTACGCCATCACGATCCAATAAAGTTCGGCGCCTGTATGGTGCTCCACACTTAGCGCAAAACACAACACCATGTAAAAAATGCGTATTGCTTCTGCGATATACACCTATTGAGCGAAGCTCCCTCTCTTTCTCTCGCCGTTCCTGAACACGATCCCAAGCGTCACGATCAATAATTCCTTTGTGGTCATCAGAAATGTAATACTGTTCGAAAGCCGCCGTAGGGTCCGGTCGCTTGGTCAGAAAATTAACGGGTGCCTGCTTTTGTATCAAACGGTCGCCTACATAGATTTCATTCTCTAAAATACGCAAAATCGTATCAACAGAAAAGGTTTTGGCGCTGCGTAGTCGCTGCGCTCCGGTGTCATTAAGGCGGCTTAGGATTTGTTTGATAGAACGGCCCTGCGCATAATCGTTAAAAATCATTTTTACTATCCAGGCATCGGAGTTTGGTTTGAGATCGCCATGTACCTCATCGTATCCTAACACCCGGTTGTTCCCAAGATGCCGGATGCCACGCTCGGCATTTCTACGGTAGCTCCATTTTGTGTTCTCGGAGATGGATCGACTTTCCTCCTGAGCCGCTGCCGCATGCAAATTGAATATCATGTCGCTGGATGGGTCAAAAGATGAGATTGACTCCCTCTCAAAACGGACTTCTACTTCATGTGCCTTAAGCTCGTGAACGTAGCGTTGTGCATCTACCACGTTACGGGCAAACCGAGAAATACTTTTTACGAGAATAATATCAATTTCCCCATCCAGTGCATCGGCAATCATCCGCTGGAACCCGGACCTATGTCCGGCGCTTGGCGGACGTCATTCACGGCTGTGCCGCGCATAACGCCCGCCCCGCCGGGGGGACGGTCATCAAGGGTTTAATTCTCTCCGCCTTGACCGTCAAGGCCATCGTTATAGTATCAATTTTTTACTGATTGGAAATCTATTTACATAGAATTTTCTGGGATGCCGTCCGAAAGATGCCAAGTGCACTAGACGAAAAGATGGCAGACACTCTAATGTCTACCATCTTTCTACTATTTTGTTTTTTACTCGACCATTTTTGACTTACATTGTGGCGATCTTCGGACTCTTGATTATAAGTACCAGATTTTTA
>JAAYCZ010000206.1 GCA_012729495.1 Syntrophomonadaceae bacterium
CATAAAAAAAGAGCCCTGTGAAGGACTCTTCAGACTGTCAATAAAGTTAAAAATCAACAGAGCGAGCAAAAAAGGCGAAGAGCAAGGCTTGCAAAAAGCCCGCGATTGAGGCGTACATATGGTACGACGACTGAGCGGGCTTTTTGCGTAACGCAGCTATTTGCCTTTTTTGACGCTCTGAAGAGCCCTGTAAAGGGCTCTTTTCATTACTTACAATGGTTATTTAATTTCTACGCCAGCGCCAGCTTCTTCAAGCTTGGCTTTAATCTCATTGGCTTCTTCTTTGTTAATTTTCTCTTTAACCGGTTTGGGAGCAGCATCAACCAGATCTTTGGCTTCCTTAAGACCAAGACCGGTAATTTCTCTGACTACTTTGATTACATTGATTTTCTTATCTCCAACTGAGGCCAGGATTACATCAAACTCAGTCTGTTCCTCTTCAGCAACGGCAGCAGCAGCAGCCGGAGCGGCAGCTACGGCTACGGGAGCAGCTGCACTGACACCAAATTCTTCTTCCAACGCTTTAACCAGTTCAGATAACTCCAAAACGGTCAGACCTTTTACAATATCAATAACTTCCTGAACTTTACTCATTTTTAATAGCCTCCTCAAATTTTAAAATAAAATTATTTACCCTTGTCCCTTGTGGGAAAACATCAGCAGAAACCGATAATTTTTTCTCACCCTAACTGGCTTTCTGTTCCCGTACCTGATCCAGTGCCCGCACCAAACCTGTAAGGTTGGCATTCAGTACGCGTACAAATGAAGTAATCGGAGCCTGCATGGTTCCCAGTACGGTAGCCACCAGAACTTCACGTGAAGGCAGATCGGCCAGATTTTTGATTTTTTCCGGAGGAATTACTTGTCCTTCCAGAAGCCCCATTTTTATTTCCAGGTTTTTATGGGTCTTGGCAAATTCAAACAAAACCTTGGCCGGGGTAACCGGATCATTCTGACTTAATATGGCTGCATTCGGTCCGTTGATTAAATCAGCCATATCTTTGTTGCCGTTTTTCTCCAGGGCAAAACGCAGCATGGTATTTTTTAATACTTTGACTTCGACTCCGGGAATACGCAGTTTGTTTCTCAGTTCTGTCATTTCATCAACTTTTAAACCGCGATAATCAGTAAAAACCACCAGCATTGCTTGTTCCAGGTGTTGTTTTATTTCCTCTACAATCAGCTGTTTTTCTTCCATTTTGGGCATTCATTTTCACCCCCTTGATAATTATTTGTTCAATGCTGCTTATGCAGATTTTGTCATGCCCATAGAAATTGAAAAACCTCTGCAAATAGGCTTACAGAGGTTAATAGCGTCCTTAATAGAACATGTATTATTTCACTAACCTCGGCAGGCAAATTAACATTTTTTAAGGCTTGCGCCACCAGCTATCTACAGTTATCAATTTTCAATTTTAGGTTATGCTTATTCTACTTGTTTGCGGACATAACTACAAGCGGATTAATTTTTATTCCCGGCCCCATCGTTGAACAAATACTGACCGAGCGCATGTACTGTCCTTTGGCGGCAGCCGGTTTGGCCTTGATCAGTGCTTCCGCAAAAGCATTCAGGTTTTCCTGAAGTTTTTCAACTTCAAAAGATACCCTGCCAATGGGGGCATGTATGATAGATGTTTTGTCAACCCTATATTCGATTCGGCCGGCTTTTAATTCGTTGATAGTACGCTCGATATCAAAAGTTACCGTACCTGATTTGGGGTTGGGCATCAATCCTCTGGGCCCCAGTATTTTACCAAGTTTTCCTACCACTCCCATCATATCTGGTGTGGCCACTGCTATATCGAAATCGAACCAGCCACCCTGGATCTTTTCGGCTAGTTCTTCCCCACCCACATAATCTGCACCAGCCTGTTCTGCTTCCTTTACCTTTTCACCTTTGGCAAATACCAGTACTTTGCGGGTTTTGCCGGTTCCATGGGGAAGCGAGACAGTACCTCTGACCTGCTGGTCAGCATGCCGGGGGTCTACACCCAATTTGATGTGAACTTCAACGGTCTCGTCAAACTTAGCCGTCGCGATTTCTTTCACCAGATTAAGTGCTTCCTGCGGGTCATATAGCTTGCTTTTATCAATCTTTTTAATGGCATTGGAATACGCTTTGCTTTTTCCCATAATTTTAAACCTCCTTGTGGTTAGCGGAATTTTTCCTCCCACTTTGCTTAACAGCATCATCTGAATACTGTTACCGCCACCCTGCTGGTTCTATACCAACCTGCGGCGTATTAATCAACGACATTTAGTCCCATACTGCGTGCGGTTCCTTCAATCATTTTGATTGCAGCATCCAGATCAGCAGCATTAAGATCTTCCTTTTTCATTTCGGCTATTTCCACCAGCTTGGCACGATTTACAGTGCCGACTTTTTTCTTGTTGGGTTCTCCGGATCCTTTTTCAATATTGGCAGCTTTCTTAAGCAAATCTGATGCCGGCGGTGATTTAATTATAAAGGTAAAGGATCTGTCCTCATAAACAGTTATTTCTACCGGTACAATAAATCCGGTCTGATTAGCAGTTTTAGCATTATATTCTTTACAGAAGCCCATGATATTAACACCATACTGACCAAGTGCAGGTCCAACCGGGGGTGCAGGTGTTGCTTTGCCTGCTTTGATTTGCAGTGATACTTTGCCCATAACCCTTTTGGCCACAATTACACCTCCTTTTATAATTTGTCTATTTGTTCATAATCCAGCTCTACAGGGGTTTCCCTGCCGAACATGGAAATACTGACTCTTACTTTGCCACGGTCTGGCAGCAATTCCTTTACGGTACCCTCAAAATTCTCAAAGGGACCGTTTTTAACCCGGACGTTTTCGCCAACCTCGATATCTATAATTCTGGGTTTTTGTTCAACCAAACCCATCCGGCGCAATATTTTGGTTATTTCTTCTTCCTGCAAAGGAATCGGTTTGGTACCGCTGCCCACAAATCCTGTGACGCCGGGGGTATGATGAACAACATACCAGGATTCATCATCCATTATCATATTGACAATCACATATCCAGGAAATACCCGTTTGGTGGTTATTTTCTTTTTACCGCCTTTGAATTCTACTTCCTGTTCCTCAGGAATTATTACATGGAAGATCTTATCCTGCATATTCATGGACTCAACCCGTTTGGCCAAATCCACTTTTATTTTATTTTCATAACCGGAATAGGTATGCACAACATACCATTCACCCTTTTTCTCAGTAAGCCAATCCATAGCCGGGGCTGGTACTTCGACAGGCATGACAGCTTTCTCCTTCAATTTGGTTTGCTTTTTGGCGGTCACAGACAACCACCTCCTTTATGATTCAAAGGCGTTTATAAATGCTTTCAGCAAGAAAGACAAGCCACTATCGAAAGCCCAAAGAATCAAAGCAACAATTGTTACAGTAACGATTACAACACCAGTATAGCCAATCAATTGCCTGCGATTGGGCCAATATACTTTCTTGAGTTCACTATAAACACTGGAAAAATATTCACGAACATTTCCCCACCATATTTTAATACCACCTTCTTGCTTTGCAGGGGTATTATTCTTGGCCATTTTTTTCACATCCCCAGCTTTACTTAATCTCTTTATGGATCGTATGGCTGTTGCAGAATTTGCAGTACTTCCTTACTTCCATCTTTTCGGTATTTTTTTTCTTATCCTTGGTTGTTTGATAATTGCGTTGTTTACAGTCAGTGCAAGCCAACGTAATGCCTACCCTCACCATGACACCTCCATCCTATGTATAAAAATACTACAATACTCTAGCACATGCCTGCAGACAATGTCAATAGCGCACGTATTGCACGTTTTTATAACTTAATCGATGCTGGTTACAACCCCGGATCCAACTGTGCGGCCACCTTCTCTGATTGCAAAGCGCAGCCCTTCTTCGATCGCGATCGGAGTGATCAGATCGATGGTCATCTGGATGTTGTCGCCCGG
>JAAYCZ010000207.1 GCA_012729495.1 Syntrophomonadaceae bacterium
ACCAAACAAAATCATGGGATAAATTTTTCCTGACCGGTTCCGTCATATTTTTGAAGGCGTTTTTCATCTCCGGCTGCGAATCAATCCACTGATCCATGGGACTTTCAAACCAAACAAAATCATGGGACAGTTCATTGACTCTAAATTGATCCTTGAAACTTTGTTCAATCCCTGCGATTATTTCGTCCACATATGCAGCCAACATTGAATCTTTTTCGGTTGAATCAGAGGTTGCTTTAATTCCGTTCTCCATTCTTTCCAGCACATAATACATAGCTCCGGGTTCAACATCTACAGCGGTGGCAATTACTTCATCAATATAAGCTTCATGATTAATATTCTCCATTATCAGCACCTCCCTTATTTTTGTCTTTTCAGCGCATTTGACCTGTTTTCAATTCAACAAGTCATCTTTTTTATGCTTATCATTTGTTCAATATCACATACTGGTAATAATTTAATTAAGTTACGTGATAAATTTCACATTATTAAATAATAAATATATTTTCGACATAATTTATAATGCTTATTGTGATTTTATTAATATATTATTACATATCATAATTTTACGTATTCGTAATATGTTTCTAACCAAATTATACCGCGTATAATGCAATTGTCAAGAAATAGTACCGCGAATCAAACCCGGGGAAATATGCTCTATAATTTAAACGGCTCATATTGGATACCTTATACTAAAGATACTAATTTTAAATACTTTTTTATAATTGTATAATAAATATAAATAAACCAACGTTGTATGAAAGGAGCTGGGAGAGTTATGTTTGCCAAAATACTTGTTCCGGTAGACGGTTCCGACGTTTCCAATAAGGCACTTGATACGGCCCGCGAGATGATTGAGGAAGGTTCAGCCCGGGAAGTTACCATATTGCATGTTTTGCAGCCCAGCGAGGTTATGCCTTTTAACGGACTAAACATGCCGGTAGATTATCCCCAGTTCTATGAGGAATTAAATAAGGCAGCCCAGCGGATTCTGGAAAACGCTGAAAAAAGAGTGGCTCTGAAAGAAAAATCCAGGATTCAATTGGAATATGGATCTCCAGTGGAGATCATATGTAAAGCAGCGGAACAGGAGAAATACGATTTGATTATTATCGGCAACCGTGGATTAAATAAATTTCAACGCGTTTTAATGGGAAGTGTAAGCAGTAAGGTGGTTACCCTGGCCCCCTGCCCGGTATTGATAATAAAATAGTATTTCTCCACGGTGTCATAGAGACATTTCTCAACCGCGGAAAAACAGAAAATAAATCGGCAGACAGTGGCTTTCACTGTTTGCCGATTTCCTTTATTATGTGACTTCTTGTGGCATAGATCCGGTGTCCTTCTTAACTGGTTGTGCGCGCTTTACTCCGCTGCCGCCTACGCCGAGGCGTACTGGCGTTCGCCGTTCTGGATGCAATAGCAATCACCTGATTGGTCACCCGGAAGGTCTGATCGGGCTTGGCGTCGTTCAGCTTGAGCCAGTCGCCGGAACCTGATTTAGGATATGGATGCCAGCACTTTCTTTAAGAGTTTGTTAACTTTTTCGTTCATGAAAGTATCAGCCATTAAATTCCAGTCATATTCTGCGAGTTCCTTTTTGATTAGCTCTACCATCTGTCGCTTCTGCAGGTCCTTCAGTTGAATAAACGGATGTCCCAAAGTATCATAGAGAGCGCATATTTTGGCTTTGGCTTTATCGATTAATTCATCGGCTTCGGCCAATTCATCAAAGATGCCGCGCTCTACGCAGAACATGGGATCAACCAGTTCACCTTTCATAATGATATCACGGTAATTTCTGTCGGTATCAAGGCCGAAACGCATAATATTTCCCATCGCCGGTGAGAGGCCCATGCCCAGTTTGATTTCCGTCATGCCGATTTTTACTTTGGGATGGTTTAATACAATTCTGTAATCGGAGGCCATGGCGACGATCATGCCGGCTGCGGTTGCCCCTCCGTTTATTGCAGATACGATAGGTTTTTTACAGCTAAATAATTTCAGCAGAACGCCTTCTTCATATTTAAACCATTTGATGACTTCTTCGCCATTGGCAAAAGTAGTAAAGGTGTTGAGATCAAAACCCCCGCAGAACATTCTGCCAGCTCCGGTTAAAACCATTCCTTTCAGAGCTTCGTCTGCATTCAGTTTGTCTACTGCTGCTTCCAGTCCTTGCAGTGTTTCCGCATTAATAGCATTTACTTTGGGATGGTTAAAAGTAAAAACAATAATCCCGTCTTCAATTCTGCTTTCAAATGTCACGTTCATAACCTCCATTAACTATATAAATATTTATTACCTATACTTATTATATAGTTTAAAACTAATTTTTACTAATATTATTTAATAACTGAAAGTATATGAACTGCCGTTATATTTCACGTAATAGCTGGAATCATAGTCATCATAAAGGTAACCGGTAATTTCAGCATTTTTAAAATTGGTATTACTCGTTTGAGAACTTATGACTGACTTAACCTGGTTTAGATAATTCCTGACATAGGATTTGCTGATTTCGGAAAGGTCGTCATAGTTTTTAGAATTATCAAAGTTAATATAGATTTTGTAGCTGAGTTTATTTTTATCGCCGCTGAGGCTGATGTCAAACTTGATATTTCTATCGCTGAAATAAACATCGCCTTTGTCTTTAAAGTAGTTCTTTAAGTACCGGGTGGTTTCACTGATTACATCATCGCTCTCGTCCCAGCTGAAAGTATAGGTGCTGCCGTTATATCTGACATAGTAGCTGGAATTGTCCTGATCAATTAATTTACCCGTGATCTTTGCATCCTGATAATCAGTTCCGTATGCTTCGGATTTAATTTTTGCGTTGACGATATTAAGTAAGCTTTTTATTTTGGTCTGATTTACCTGATTTAAGCGATCGTAATCGTATGCATTATCGAAATCAAGGCTGATTTCGTAAACCAGGTCTACTGGGTTGCCGCCTAAATTAATATAGAAGGCAATGCCGTCATCATTAAAATATTCATAACCGGCATCTTTGAAAAATTTATTCAGATTCGTCTGCAAGTCACCCAAAGTTGTATTTGATTTAATGTCTGAATTGGGCGGAACCGTTACGGTACTGGAAGTTTTTTGGTATTTATTGAGCGCTTCATCGATGGTTCTGATGGTAGTGTCGGCATTACCAAGCGCGGTTTCCAGCCCTTTGATTTTGGCATTTAAAGCGGTAACTTGATTTTTTAAATCCTCAATTTGTTTATCTTTATTGATCTCATCTGCACTGTTTTTGATAATGACCTGTTGGTTTTGTGCATCCCAAGAGATATCTTTGCCGAATTGATTCATTAACATTCGGATGGGGACATAAGTTGTGTTGTTAATAATAAAAGGCTCAGCTTCTGAGGTTAAAGTTGTACCGTTGTAAACGATTTTTACTCCTTTGTAAGCTTGTACAACTGTTGAGATATTTGGGGCACCATAAACCGATACTGCCCCAAATACGACAATCAATATTGACGCCAAAGCAACCAGTAAACCCCTTTTATAATTTTTCAATACAATAACCTCCTCATGGTTTAATAAATTTTTAGCCGGAATTATGTGATTTTTGTAAAGACTTGATGAATATTATCCAGAATTCACCTTTCAAGGAAATTGTATCACATAATTTAGGGGGGTTAAAGACGACTTGTCAAGTAAACTATTTTAATTGGATTTCATCAATCAGAGCTTTGAATCCGGGCAATGATTTTTCAATCGTGTTATAGGGAACACAATAGGCTATTCTGACATAACCGGCACAGCCAAAGGAGCTTCCGGGCACAATTAATATGTTTTTCTGCTTGGCCAGGTTACAGAATGCAACGTCATCATTATTTGGCGCTTTGACAAACAAATAAAATGCCCCTTCAGGTTTGATGCAATCATAGCCAAAGTCTCTCAGGCTGTTATAAAGGAGCTCGCGGTTGCGGTTATAGGCTTCTACATCTACTTTGGCTTGCAGACATCGGGCTATAACCAGCTGAATCAAAGATGGTGCATTGACAAAGCCCAGAATCCGCGTGGCAATATTGGCGGCAGCAATAATTATTTCTGCATCAGCGGCCTGATCGGGGATGACCAGATAGCCAATCCTTTCACCCGGCAGCGAAAGGGATTTGCTGAAGGAGTAGCCGATAATCGTATTATCATAATATTTGGTTAAATAAGGTACTTCGATATTGTCATAAGCCAGTTCGCGATATGGTTCGTCAGATATAATATAAATATTGCTGCCGAATTCCTTTTGTTTCTGCCTTAATATATCTGCCATTTTGATGATCGTTGCTGCGGAATAAATAACTCCGGTGGGGTTATTGGGGGAATTAACGATTACCGCTTTGGTTTTTGCGGTTATTTTCTCCCGGAATGCTTCCAGATTAGGCTGGAAATCAGCTGTATCGGCGGGTATGACTACCAGGTTGCCATAATAGTTGCTTACATAATTTCTGTATTCTCCGAAAAACGGGGCAAAAACGATAACTTCATCCTCTGGATCCAGCAACGTTTTCAAAATTACATTCAATCCCCCGGCGGCCCCGACGGTCATAATGATATTGTTGCGGGAAAATTGGGTATTGTATTTGGCATTGATTGATTCAGCAACAGCATCCCGCACCGTCTCATAGCCGGAATTATTCATATAAGCATGAATAGCGGCGGGGTCCTCATTATTAATTATATCGAGGATGGCGGTTTTTACTTCGGACGGTGGTTCCACACTGGGATTTCCCAGACTGAAATCATAAACATTTTCCTTGCCGTAAATTGCTGACAGCCTTTTTCCTTCCTCGAACATAGCCCGAATAACCGAACTGTTTTGCACCTGCGCTTGCATTTGTTTCGATATCATGATGCACAACCTTTCTGAATTAATTTTATTTTAAAGTTATATCCTGCTGAGATAAAATGGTTATTGAAATATAACAATAACCGATATTCAAACTTTCTTGAATATCGGTTATTTACCCGTTTCTGACTACTAATTTTTAGTTTGAACTTCTACGATATTATTTACCCGATATTTTTCCCGCAGACGCGGTTTTTCAATTTTGCCGGTCGGGTTGCGGGGAACTTCATCAAAAATAATTTGGCGCGGTCTTTTATAACGGGGCAGAGCTTTGCAAAACTCCATAATTTCATCTTCGTTACACGCGTGATCAGGTTTAAGCTCAATAACCGCGGCGGCGATTTCACCCAGGCGCGGATCTGGTATGCCAATTACCGCCGCATCTTTTATGGCGGCATTGCCACGCAGGAAATCTTCGATTTGTACCGGATAGATATTTTCGCCTCCACTTATAATCACATCTTTTTTACGATCGACCAGATAAATAAAACCATCTTCATCCCTACGGGCCATATCACCGGTAAAAAGCCAGCCATCTTTAAGTATTGCTGCGGTTGCTTCCGGATCGTTGTAATAACAAGTCATTAACCCCGGTCCTTTCACCGCCAGTTCTCCAACCTCACCTTGGGGTACCGGCAAATGTGATTCATCAACAATCATCGCTTCCCAATTAAAGCCGGGTATGCCGATGGCACCTACTTTATGAATATTTTCTACCCCCAAATGTACACAGCCGGGGCCAATCGATTCGCTTAAACCATAGTTGGTATCATATTGATGATTGGGAAAATACTCTTTCCAGCGACGGATCAGGCTGGGCGGTACGGGTTGCGCCCCTATATGCATCAGCCGCCACTGGTCAAGCTGGTAATCTTGCAGTTTTATTTCTCCCCTGTCAATAGCGTCCAGTATATCCTGCGCCCAGGGAACCAGCAGCCAGACGATAGTGACCTGTTCTTCGGAAACTGCTTTTAATATCCAATGCGGTTTAACCCCACGCAGCAAAACGGCTTTGCTTCCTGCCAGCAAACTGCCAAACCAATGCATTTTGGCCCCGGTATGATAAAGCGGAGGGATTAACAGGAAATTGTCTTTGCGGGTTTGGCTATGATGGTTTTGTTCCGTCTGACAGGCTGACACCAGGCTGGTATGATTATGTAAAATTGCCTTGGGAAAACCTGTAGTTCCGGAGGAAAAATAAATAGCCGCGTTATCTTCATCGGAAAGTTTTACGGGCGGTGCTGCCGGAGAACAAGCTGCTGCCAGTTGATCATAGCTTTCCGCGAATACCGGACAGTTGTCCCCCACATAAAAGCATAGTTTCACATCCGGAATTTTATTAATTATCGATTCCATACGCCCGATAAATTCAAAACCAAAAATTACTGCATCAGCTTCTGATAAATCAAGACAATATTTAATCTCTTCAGCTGTATAGCGATAATTTAAAGGCACTGCGATGGCACCCGTCTTTAGGATGCCAAAATAAATCGGCAGCCATTCCAGGCAGTTCATCAATAGAATCGCGACCTGGTCTCCTTTTTTAATTCCCCGGCCTAAAAGCAGATTGGCAAATTGATTGGCTTTATCGTCAAACTGACGCCAGGTCATTTCACGCCTGAATTCTGCGATGGGATTGGGTTCAATCAGTTCTAACTCACGCCAGTTGAACTCATTTTTTTCCTGCAGCTCGGGGTTGATTTCAACAATACTGATCTCGTTACCGTACTCCCTGGCATTGCGGGCAAGGAATTCTGTTATTGGCATTTGGGTCATTCCTCCTTATGCTACTGTACTACCATAATTTCGGATAAAATAAGCAGTTACCCTGAGAGTTTTGCATAATTTAAAAAATCGGCATTAGATGCCCCATGGCATCGCAGCTTAGCTGAATGATAATTTAAAAAATAGTTAATTATGCAAAATCCCCACGATAAATAACGAATATATCTACACTATAATTATCCTTATCAATTATCTCTAAAATGTTAAATATAATCAATGCAATAATTAATAAACCGTCGACAGATTATAGCTGCCGACGGTTTATTAACTAGTAACCCGATTTATTGTCTATCTGCACCCCGTTGTGAAAACGATCAATGTGCATTTGGGAACTTGCGTCCCATCTCTGAAGAAGTAAACCGATCTGACCCGAACTTTGTAAGTTACCCCGCCTATCAGCGGCACCAAAGGTATAACCAATAATACAAGGCGGCCGGTTTTTTTGTCAATGACCCTTTTAATAGTAATGGGGATCTGATTCATTCCCTGCCACATATCAATAACGTTTTCTACATCTACCAAGCCCCGGGTAGTATAATCTTTGGCGAAAATCAACTTGATGGCTTTAATTTTGGGTGATACGCCGGTTTGCCGGTTACGAGGGATTGATGCAACCAAAACAAAAGGTCTTCTTAATCTATGAAAGTGTTTGTGGCCTTTATGATCATAGTGATGATGACAACGGTCTTGACAATAGTTAGACATATTCAACCCTCCTTTTCATGAAGTCTAATTTATATTATTCAAACCTGATTGGAAGTGTCACAAACGTTTATTAAGTATTGATGGGAAATAAATAATAGATAATGCCAATTTGTTAATCTGATAATTAACCTCTCAATAATGCCAAAAAGACTCATTCATTGAATGAGCCTTTTAATTTGGTGCCTGGCACCAAGTTATTCAAGATATTAAGTTATTGTCTCAACCAATCTTGTAATGATAAAATTTTAAAAAAAGGGCTCTCCCGGCGGAGAACCCTTCAAACTGTCTAAAGACTTAAAGCCGCATTAATACGCTTTCCGATTGCCTTGCTCTAACCCTTATTTGCTCGCTTTGTTGATTTTAATTTAATATGACAATTACGGATTTTGGATATATACATCCACCAGGCTGAATACTTCTTCATTTAAAACCTTTTCAAATTCTGCCTGGTTCACAACTGGCCTGCGGATCATCTTCTGGATTTTTTCAACCTGTTCATCAGTATTTAATGGTTTGCCATAAAGATCAACTGCAAAGGCAGAGAAATCTCTGACAAACATATCAAACATCTGATTCATGACCTCGTCACTGATTCCTTCGATTTTGGCGCTTTCAATGATCAATTGACCGTAAGCCACCATGGTGAAGAGTTCACCCACAGCCAGCAGATAATCAAAATCTCTCATTTGTTTGGACAAATTCGGACCGGAAACCATCAGGTATTCCTTGTATGCTTCAATCTGCTCCATGTAAACTTTAACATTGGGCAAATGAGCCAGGCTATTGTAAGCAATATGATAATCATGGAATTTGGTTTTGGCATAGCCATGCGTTGTACCCTGATGGAAGAGGAAATCGTCATTGCGATCATCGATTATTCTGCCGATTTCTTCAAATTCAGCCGGCATAAACATATAGCTGGGGATAAGTTTGGCGATCAAGGCCATATTAACATGGCGGGTGCCTTCCAGTTTGGGGAAGCCTCTCAGCTCGGCGACTGCCTGCTCGAAATATATATCTTTTTCAAATCCTTTGGCGGCAATAATATCCCAGAGCAGTTCATGCACCAGTTCGCCCTGAATGGCAACTTTCATTTTCATGACGGGATTAAACAGCAGATAACGCTTGTCATTTTCATTGGCAATCCGCATATAGTCAGTTGCCCGGAGCCCAAATAATTTCATCCCCATGATTCTGAGCCAGGCATCACTGAACAACCGTTTAACATGGGCAAAGTCAGTTACTTTTTTCCCATATAGATTTCTGTGATATGCATGGTTAAGTGCTTCGTAGAATGAATGAGTCACGATCCCGGTTGCCCCGGAGCCAATATTAAATTTACAGATATTAATTGTATTTAGCATATCATCCCAGGCTTTGGGACCGCGTGACAGGATTTCGGCATCCGTAATCGGATAATCATGCAAAGCAAATTCAGCCACGAACTGCTGGTTGCAGTCAACAATATTTTTAATCAATTCATAGTTCGGGTGGGCTGAATCCACAACGAAAAACACATATTCATCAGTACCCTCGATTTTGCCGAAAACCGTTACGGTACTGGCGACATTACCGTTGCCTATGTAGTATTTGCTGCCATTGGCTACATAGGTACCGTCACCCTTGGGAGTAAGTTTCATTTCGGATGAATAGATGTCAGCCCCGTGTTCTTTTTCCGAAAGGCCGAATGCACAGAGGGCATTGTCTTTTAATTTTTTAGCTGCTTTATGTTTGGCTTCCTCATTATCGCCCAGTAATACCGGATCAAGGCCAAGGGTTGATACATGATAGGTATACCAATAGGCAGCGCCGTAGAATCCGCAAATCTCCGAGAATTCATACATTCTGTAGGTGCTGTAATACTGGTTGGGGTCAGAACCATAGCCTTTGGGGAGAAACAGCGTTTCAAATATACCCTCTTTGGTAACGAAATCCTGAAAGTCTTTACAGAATTCCTTGTCATGGTATTGTTCTTTTTGTCTGGCCAGGCCTTTGTCCTCAAACCATTGAATAGTTTTCAACATAATTTCTTTGCTTCTGGCATCCGGATAGTTTCGATCTCTGTAGTTTTTGGGATTAAGTAGAAGGTTCATAAAATAACTCCTTTCAAATGTAATTAATCTAAAATTAGAATGACACACACAATAATAAATATTCATTGCTCGAATACCACTTAATATTATAACAGAAATAATACATAACATTCGTATATTTTTTATTCGAAAGATATTTTCTCTATTTATCTGTTAAATTGAATTTATATTTATAAAATTAATTAAGTAGTCATATTTATCATTAAGTCTAATATTTATGATATACTTAGAGTCAAATAAGGTAATTAATGCCTGTCATGAATAATAATTCGGGGTCTACGATTAGGCATAAGTTGGTTTGTCCGCTTAAATCAACTATGGCTAAAGCAAAATTTATTGAATAAGGAGGATAAATATGGCTATTGTGGAATGGAAAAAAGACGGAACCGTTGCAATCATGACCATGAATAACGGAGAGAACCGGCACAATCCAGTATGGGTTGAAGCCATGCTCTCCACCTACGCTGATATTATGGCTGATCCTGAGATCAAAGCAATCGTACTTACTTCAAGCGATTCTAAAAACTTTTCTCTCGGTGTTGACACTGAATGGCTGATGAAAACCATGGGTGAGAATGATTATCCCTCAGTTGAGAATTGGCTGCATAGCAATGGTGAAGTATTCAGAACCTTTCTGATGTCACCGGTCCCGACCATTGCAGCTATTACCGGTCATGCATTTGGCAACGGAGCAATGCTGGCCGGTTCATGCGACTTCAGGTTCATGCGCTCTGATCGTGGGTATTTCTGCTTCCCGGAAATAGATCTGGGTATACAATTTGCTCCCTCCATGATCGAATGGATGAAACGTATTATGCCCTATCATTTGTTTGTAAAATTGCAATTCTCAGGTATAAAAGTTGGCGCAGCCGAACTTGAAAAATATAATGTTATCATGAAGGCCTGCGAAAATCCGGAAAAGACCGTCGAGGAAGCGGTGGCTTTTGCCAAGACATTTAACAAATCCAGGACTAGCCTGGCGGAAATGAAAAGAAGAACCTACAAGCATATTATCGACAAAATGGAAAATGAAGATGCTCAATACTATAAGTTTAATCCCGAGAGGTTAAAAGAAGGTCTGGCACCGATATTTATGTTTACCCCCTTAACATAAAGAATAATAAAAAGCGGGGGGCAGAGTTTTTAAACTTTGCTCCCCGCCTTTTTTGTATTAAAACTTAATAAATTTATAATTTGGGACATAATATGACCTAATATTTGTGACTATATTAATAAGAAGGAAGTGAGTACTATTAATATTGAATATAATCTTAACCAAGCAGGCATTATTATTCCGGAAGTCACAAAACCATTGGCTTCATATGTACCGGGTCTTATCGCCGGGGATATTGTTTATATTTCCGGGCAGCTGCCAAGCAAAGACGGAAAAATAATATATACAGGCAAGTTGGGCAAAGACCTGACCATAGAAGATGGACAGCAAGCCAGCAAGTTGGCCGTAATTAATTGCCTTGCGGTATTAAAAAGCTGTCTGACAAATTGGGATTGGTTGGAACGTATTATAAAAATCACCGGCTATATTCAAAGCGAGCAGAATTTTTTCGAGCAAGCTAAAGTATTAAACGGTGCCTCCGATTTGCTGATGCAGATTTGCGGTGAACAGGGGCAGCATGCCAGAGCCGCCATAGGGGTTAATGCGCTGCCGTTAAATGCTGCCTGTGAGATAGAAATGATTGCTAAAATTAAAGCTTAGATATAAAAAAGTCACACCAATCAATCGTGGTGTGACTTTTAAAATTTATCCTTGTCCGTTCCAGCAGTAGGTACAGATTTGATCCTTGTCGATCCCAATGGAATCCAGCATATCATGGACGTTTTGATATTTTAAGGATGAAAAATTGAGCCGCTTGCAGATACGATCCACCATGCAATGGTATTTGTCTGTAGCAGGATCGCAGTATTCCGCAAATGAATCGGGTTCCTTCCCTTCCAGGTCGATGATAGCTTTCCTGGCCACCAGATCCATTTCCGAACGGTTGCTGGAAAAGCTCAGATATTTGCAGCCGAATACCAGCGGCGGGCAGGCGGAACGAATATGAACTTCACGGGCGTTGCATTGATACAGCAGATCTACGGTTTCTCTTAATTGGGTGCCGCGGACAATCGAATCATCACAGAACAGCAGCCTTTTGTCCACAATCAGTTCGGGAACGGGCATTAGTTTCATTCTGGCGACAAGATTTCTTATTTCCTGACTCTGCGGCATAAAACTTCTCGCCCAGGTAGGCGTATATTTTATAAAGGGACGTCCGTAAGGGATTTTTGATTCATTGGAATAACCAATGGCATGTCCAATCCCCGAATCAGGAATCCCGGCTACCATATCTATATCAACATTGTCCTTTCTGGCCATAGCGGCACCATTTCGATAGCGCATAACCTCAACGTTCATTCCTTCATAGGTGGAAGAAGGATAGCCATAATAAACCCATAAGAATGCACATATCTTCATTTTATTCCGGGGTGGAGAAATCTTTTCAATTCCCTCTGGGGTAAGCAAAATAATTTCTCCGGGGCCAAGTTCATAAAGGGGCGTATATCCGAGATTGGTAAACGTACAGGATTCAAAGGTTACACAGAATGCTCCTTCCTTCTCCCCTACCAGCAGAGGCGTTCTGCCCATTTTATCCCTGGAAGCATAAATGCCTTGCGGGGTCAAAAGCAGAATGGAACAGGAGCCTTCAATCAGT
Organism: Syntrophomonadaceae bacterium; assembly: GCA_012729495.1. Classification (GTDB taxonomy): domain Bacteria; phylum Bacillota; class Syntrophomonadia; order Syntrophomonadales; family Syntrophomonadaceae; genus Syntrophomonas_B. Next base: position 12,156 of record JAAYCZ010000207.1, read on the forward strand.
TCCTGGGCTTTTAATAATCCTTCCTTAAAAGAACTTTCCTGATCAACAATTACTGATACCAATTCGGTCGGATTGATTGTGCCTTTGCTGGTTTCCAAAAAATGAATATTACGCTGGGTAAACTCATTTTCCGCGATTTCATATAAGTTATTGATTTTAGATACCGTACTGATCGCGTATTGGCCGAGATGGGATCTGATCGTCAAGGGTTGCGGTTCGGTATCGCTGATACAGCCAATGCCCATATTGCCTTTAAAACTATGCAGCTCGTTTTCAAATTTTGCTCGGAACTGCGTGTTTTCAATGTTATGAATCGATGTGTTAAAACCTTTGCCGTTCCAGATCGCCATACCGCCGGTGCTGGTTCCCAAGTGAGAATGGTAATCCGTACCGAAATATACTTCCGTAACACAATCTTCTTTAGACACGACCCCGAAAAATCCGCTCAAATCAATTACAACTCCTTAATGAAGTAAATTTAATTTAAATATCATAATTTAATATCTTTTAATTTTTATTCTCTACTAATAAGAATACATCATACGTATCCAGGCGTCCACGTCAATAGATTTCTACTAAAATAAATTCCCCTTGCAAAAATATTTAATTAGGTTGCAAAGTTTTTGCTAAAGCTATACTCCAAGATGCTTTATCAAAATAAGTTCTAAAACCTGCCGTTAAAAGAAAATGGGATTAGCGATTTTTTCTGACGATCTCGCCGCCTTGCTTTAATATGCTTTCCTCAGGAACATAGCCGCGCACCAGCGACAGGGGGTAGATCATGCTGTTTCTGCCTATGATCGTGCCTGGATTGAGCACCGAGTTGCAGCCCACCTCAACATGATCCCCGAGAAATGCCCCCACTTTCTTCATATCAGTCTTGAAAGTCATGTTATCGATACGAATATTTACCAGACTCTTGTCAGACTTCACATTTGAAGTAATGGAACCGGCACCCATGTGAGACTTGAAGCCCAGAATTGAGTCGCCTACATAGTTGTAATGCGGCACCTGTACCTGATTGAACAAGATGACATTCTTCAGTTCAGTGGAATTTCCGACTACAGCATGCTCTCCAATCACAGCTGAGCCACGAATAAATGCGCAGTGGCGTATTTCGGCATGACGGCCGACAATGCAAGGCCCATGAATATAAGCTGTGGGGGCAATTGTCGCTGTCCGTGCAATCCATACATCTTCTGCAGGATGATCGTAATCATTTTGTGGCAGGGTTTTTCCCAGTTCAAGAATAAAGGAATTTATTTTGGGAAGAACTTCCCAAGGGTACTCGCATCCGCAAAAAACATCTTTGGCTATGGTTTCCCCAAGGTCAAACAAATCTGATAATTTTATGCCGCTGGTCATATTCCACTCTTCCTTCTATTCTATTTTGTATTTTTTACAAATAAATTATAGCAGATTGCATTTAGTATAAACCGAAGACTTTCATTCTATGAAAAACACTTGACTATCGCCTTTAATTAATAATAATTTATGCAAGAGATCATTTATCTTTGAAACGAGTTTTAGTATAATTAAAAAGCAAATTTACCTAATAAAGGTTATTGATAATTGGAATAATGTAAATAAAATTTTAAAGAAATGGATGGAAAAGAACATGAATATTATAATCAGGGAAAATTATGAACAAATGAGCAAATACGCTGCAGAAATCATCGCCGGTTATGTAAAATCCAAGCCAAACTGTGTGCTTGGACTAGCAACAGGATCGACTCCCATCGGCACCTATCAGGAACTGGTCAGAATGCATAGAGATGAGGGGCTTGATTTTTCTGAGGTTAAAACATTTAACCTGGATGAATACCTGGGGGTCGGAATTGACCTGGAGAAGCCTTATCAAATGGATCAAAGCTATGCCAGATTCATGCATGAGGAACTATTAAAGCACATCAATATTAAAAGAGAAAACATCCACATACCCGATGGTCATTCAAAAGACCCCAGGAATTTTTGCCAGTGGTATGAAGAAGAAATCAAAAAGGCCGGGGGCATTGACCTGCAGCTTTTAGGGCTTGGGGGCGACGGTCATTGGGGATTCAATGAACCTGGTTCATCGCTGGGGTCAAGAACGCAAGTAGTCGCATTAACAGCACAAACCCTGGATGACAATTATGAGGCTTTCTACAAAAAAGCCAATATAAAACGCGACCAGATGCCGCATTTTGCCATTACTATGGGTATTGGAACCATATTGGATGCAAAGAATATTTTAATGATTGTAAACGGCGCCAAGAAAGCCGATATCGTTGCCAAATGTCTGGAAGGACCAATTACATCACAGATTACCGCCTCGGCTATACAACTGCATAGCGGGAATATCTCGGTCGTGCTTGATGAAGCAGCAGCTTCTAAATTAATCAATTCTGCTCATTACAAGCATGTAGAAAAAATGAAGCGTCAATACGGTTTATAAAAACCAAATGAGTTGCGGCTCATTATGGGAGGCAATGGTATCTTCACCCTGATTGCATTCTTTCCAAAGCTCAAAGATATCCATTGCCGTTTTTTCCTGGATTTCTTTTCAGGTTAAGGGGCCATGAGTTTCAAGCAATTGAACAAGATTGTTAATACCCATTAAACCCTTTCAATTGTGAATTTATAAAGAATGCCCTCAGCATGACATAATAATGAGGCTTTTTCAGTGATCTATGTCGTCCCGACGTTACATTAAAGAGAATACCGATGTTTCCCGGTCAATGGGTCGAGGCCAAAAATATTACACATCTCATTGAGAATTTGTATATTTGAAAGGCCAACATTCATAACCGTATCATTACCACCATAATAAATAGCTACCGTATCGTCCTTATTGGTTAATGCCCCGCAGCTGAACACTACATTAGGAACATGGACATAATCATTTCCTCTTACTAAACAATCACTTACACCGGGCATTAATAACGGTTTGGCACTTATACGCAGTTTACTTGGATTGGTTGGGTCTTCGAGGTTATGGAATGCCACCCCCAGCGTATAAGGATTGCCGGCCATGGTTGAACGCACCCCATGAAAGATATTTAACCACCCATATCGAGTCTTGATAGGCGGGGCGCCTGGACCAATCTTAGCCTGGAATGCACTCGGCCCATGACCGCTTCTCATGATTACATGGCCGATTTTCCATGGCCCGGCAGGATCTGGGGCGAAACCTGTACATATTTCTTCAAACGAGCCGCCGATATGGCCGGAGCCGGAAACTTCCTTATTTTTATCGTTGGGACGCAGCAAAGCCAGCCAGGTTTTATTTTTATCAGGTTCAGGAAATATCACAACATTACGCATATCTTGTTCAGATATGGAGCCATAGCGAACAACCGTCTTAAAGTCCTTCGTAATAGCCATCATAACTTTGACTCGATCAGTAATCTGTTCGTGGTAGGCGCTGTAAGTCAGTACATACAGGCCGTTCCCCACCGGATTAACCCGCATATCTTCCACACCACCGGCCTCAGATTCGATAACCGTGGCAATATCGACACCTTGAGCAAATATATCATTCTCGGTGGCAGGTAATAAAAATGGTTTGCGGTCAATCTTCCAACCATTCAAACCATTATCACTTACAGCTTTTCCGATTACACTGCGACCATCAGCAATATGAGACCGAAAGAGCATTATTATTTGCGTGTTGCCGTCTGCACCCGTCAATCCTGCCATTCCTGCATTATGAACCGTGCAGGTATATAAACGAGCATCATCACCCCATATTTTATTGACGTCATGGCATGTTAATATGGGGTTGCCGGGGTAACGTAAAACCGGTTCATTAATTGTTACATTTCCCTCAAATCCATGCCACTCAACATGCGCTTGCGTGCAGCTCATTTCAATCTCCTTTATATATTTAGATTCATTTATTTGCTTACTATTATTCCTGTATTTTTCGGGGTAAAATAAGTTTATTAAATTACAATGGATAATGAAAGGAGCATCAACAATGCTAAACAAGATCAAACTAAATTTACAGGAAATCGAAGCAATGCTCTATTTCTGGCATGCTTGCAATGACAAAGAAAAGGTTTCGGAAAAATACCTTACTGATTTTTCTGCTATGCCTGGTATAAGTATTTGTTATGACAGCGAGATTAATGCCGAATCGGTCCGTAAAGTTCTGAGCGCTATCACCAATCGGGAACGACTTTCCCATATGACCAAAAGCGAAGGGCGTTTCTGGAGCAATAATATGTGGATGATGGAAGACCTTGAATTCACCGATATGATGGCCCAACCATTAAAGGTTTTAAACGTAGACTCATTGGTAGATGAACTTAAGGATTCACCCGGAAGTGACAAATATGATGAACTCGAAGTTTTTTTCACTCCTTTACATTTTGACGAGTACGTTATTAAGGGAAACAAGCTGGTAATAAACTTTTTTAAAGTTAAACCTGATGACTCCAAAGATACTGCCTATATTGGGGAAATTGAGCTCAAGGAATACATTAAGACCCGCCTGGAAGAATTAATAAAACAGGCATAAGCCTAATAAATGCACTGACGGGAACTAATTATGGAAAAATCGGGCAGGTGCTCTTTCCTCACCTGCCCTTTTTCTATAGGCGTAATGAAATATGGGGGTCATACAGGTCTTGTCTCCGGCCCGGGCGTTGTTTGTTTTAGCTAATTTTTATCTATCACTTTGAAGGCCTTGTTAGAAATACTTCTATTATCTTGGGATAGTTGCATCACATCTCATAATACAATCAAATATTATTTTAGCTACCTCTTCTCTGGTTATTGGTTTTTTCGGTTTCAATGTTTTGCCTTCATATCCGTTTACAACACCTATACTTGTCAAATAATCTACTCCATTTTTAGCATAAGAGGCTATATCTTTATTGTCCAGGAATGCAATTGCTTTTCGTTCAGTACTGGTAGCAAAGAAAGCTCTGTAAATCAATACCATGGCATCTTCTCTGGTAATAAAATCATTTAGCCTCGCTTCTACACCGGCAGAGGTCATAGCCCCCTTGAGCCAACCGGTCTTAGCCGCAGCAGCCGCATATGGTATCATCCAATCTGCGAAATTTTTGCGGTCTGCAAACATACTCACATCGGTATCTCCAATATCCAGACCCTTTGCCGCTACAAGCATTTTCACAAACTCGCCTCGGGTAGTATTTTTCCCCGGCATGAAAATAAATTTATTGTTTTGATAAATTCCATCTACAAGCCCTGCACTGCTTAGACCTATAATATATACTTCAGACCATCGGCCCGGCACATCTGTGAAACTTTTGTAATCAGTATTTTTCAGTGCAGCATATCTTCCCTGATATTTTGTATTAAGTCTGGCAACTCCTTGTGCTTTATTTATTTCTCCGCCCATATACAGCCATTTGTTCAGATAATTTATATACCTATATAAGCCTAAATCTTTATCTTCGGTGTCTATGGATTTATCAAAGGGAATAGCAATGAGAAAGCTACTTAACTCCTTTTCTGTAATGAATTCGATAACATTGGAAATAATTTCACCGTCTTCTCCAAGGGTATTCGCATAATATAATGCATTTTCATCAACACCCATTACCAAGTAGTTTTCTGAAGGTATCATATTTCCTGACAAATAAATAATGTTGTCTGCCAGCTGTGCTTTGCTATCTATATGGGCATACATCTTAAATGTTTCTACTTTTGCGCTTGGCGACATATTTGCCTTAAGAATTCTGATAAGTTCATTAATATTGTTAGGATAAGTGGGTGCTAAAACGCTGCCGGAACCCCCTCCTCCGCTTGGAGGCTGCGGATCTTCTTCACTTTTTTCTCCCACAATGTTTGAAACATAAATATCCCTGAAGCTATACCCGGGGGCAATATTTAATTCTGCCATTACGGCATAATCTGAACTTTCATAACCCGGAGTCAATACAGCGCATGAATTGCCTGGCTTTACAACAAGTGCTGTTTTGCTATCACCGGTTGATAATGTCCACTTCAGATTTTCCTTCGGTACGGTTAAAAGTTCATCATTATTACTATTCAAGGCAACGGCATTTAGCTGTAAACTGTTGCTTCCGGCAACTTTCATCGCCTTTAATTTAATTCCTTCTATATCATCTATATCCTTATTTATGACAGTTGCAATATGCTCTGTTGAATTACCGTTCAAGTCTGTGGCTTTGATTTTGACAGTATGTGAATACTGCGGATTATTTATGGGTATCGTCTTTTTATATGCACCGGAGGATACGTTTACATCATCTTCCACAACCAAAACATCATCAATATAAATATGAATCTTTGCTCTCGCATCCGATATAATATCCACCAGCACTCCTTCGGTCGGGTCAAACTTGCTTCCTGACATTGGTGAGCTGATTTTAATATCTGCAGGAATGGCATCGATGGATAGTTTTTTTGTAATCGTTGTTTTATCTCCATCTTTGTTTGTAAATATTAAATCAACAAAGTGCTCGCCATCAGTTATATCTGTCAATGCATAACCTTTATACCCGGTTGTAGCATCATTTTTTAAGGTTTCCCCATACTGCAGGTTATCGATTAAAATCCTGACGTCAACCTCATTATTGGGGCATGGTGGATTATTTTCGTCATAATTGGTTATTTCATATTCGATTAAAAATTCATTGCTATTGGTTTGGATATAGGGAATACCTCTATCATTTACCTTTTCCTCCGAGTCCCCGGAAGTTATTTTAATATTTGCCTGGGGCGGTACAGGTTTAGGAATAGTTATGGGGCCTGAAACTGTTACATCACTTTTGTGATAACTGCTCCCTTCTTTTAAATCTACAGCAGTAGCTTTGATTACATAGGTCTTCCCGGGCTCTATGGAAACTTTGCCCATAACATTTCCCTGGCTGTCCAAAATGTTTGTTTCACCTCTAAATACTGCAGATACCTCGCCCTTGTTATCAAAATCTCCGATATATCCGCTGAAACCCTTAATTTTTTCCTCGCTATCCCCATCCTTAAGGTAAATGTCAAATATCACACCGGTGGCATTTGGCGGCACAGCAGCGCTTGCCTTTATTGCACCGTTGCCGATTGCCTCAGCCGTAAGTGTTGGTTGGGCAAGGGTTTTGGGATTGGTAAACTCGATAATGTCACTGCCGTATGCGGATACAAACATAGTGCTGTTTAAAAGAGAATCAATTTTGATAATATATTTTCCGCTGGGAACAATTACAGGTATCTTTTCATTTAATAAGCTTTCATTTCCTTTTTTCTGGGCAATGATATAACCCGGCATATCAATTAAAAGTTCTTTTCCGTCTTTATCTTTTACCGGAATTCCATTATTATCATACACCTTGCTCTTAATCGGATTTCTACTATCATCACACGGCACCATTGAAACTGTAATATCAGATTCAGCCACAGCATTCCAGCTTACATTAATGTTTTCGTCGCCATTTTTACTTGCTCTAATATTGCTAAGTGTCGGGCTTGCTGTGGGAACGGTCAGCAGTGTATAAGAAACAGGAATATTTGATTCAACCTTCCATGTGCCTTGTATCAATTTATCTGCAGGAATAGTTACATAGACATACTTTTCCTTCACGCCCGTTTCACTGTTCTCACGCTCGCCCGGCAATGTGTTTGCACCTGCTATATTGTTGTCCTCCTGGGTTTTACTGTAGTCATAGGGAACAAGTGTATATGGAGCGTTACTTGGATCTTTAATCCCCAATTGGGGAGCAGTGTCTCCGCCATAATAAATCTTTAATACTACATCCTTATCTCCTTTATAGCTGTCATCAATATTAAAATCAAAGCTATTTTCGCTTTGCATGGGAATATACAAAAGCCCGGCCTGATAATTATTTTTATACTTGATAAGGCTGGTGCTCACTGCGGTTGCGCCGCCTCCCAATCCAATATATCCTTTTTCACCTGTTTCAGGATCGTTACCTCACGCACCTCTAAAAATCTCATAGTGCTTTTGGCAGAGTTTTCAGATTTACCCTCCTTCATTTCATCAAGGCCTTTGATTTCAACGTTCTCGAGTTCGTCTATCTCGTTTCCTGAAAGGAATCTGACTTTGCCGTCCGCATAGTAGTAAATAATACCTCCGCTGAAAATCATTATCTTTGCCCCGCCGGCAAGGTATTCACTCGTAACTATCAGCACAACATTGGCCAGCTGACCGAGTCCCGGAATATTCAGTGACCCTGTGACCTTCCCCAAGAAAAACCACCTTGGGATGTTGGTAAAGGCAAGGGTAAGCTGGCCTATTACAACCCCATCGAAAAAGTCCAGGGTCGTTACTGCTTGAAATGTGATGCCCGTCGTCCAATCCAAACCCAAATCACCTTGAATTTTAAACTTCTCAAATTCCTTAGGGGCCCCTTTAATAGACATATCGAATCCGTTTCCAGATACCGCCAAATCGCCACGGAGGTACATGGCTTTTACAATATCTGCCGCAATCATAACATATATGGTAAGCGGTGGCCTTCCTCCTGCTGAGGAGTCAAAATCTATTGTTTGGGCTAGCCCCGAGAAACCTCCGCCAAGTCCGAATATTCCCAAAATCCCCGGTATGACATCAATTGAAAAACCAGTGATTTCCAGATACATTGTGTCGAGGCACACCTTGCCGCTATTCATTTCGGCGAACCCTATCCTAAAGCCCGTTGTTATCGTACCTACAGAAAAGCCTAAATCAGCACCGGCATAAAAATCATAGGTATTAAAGGTAAGTCCCAATTGAAAAGCTGAAAGCGGTCCTCCTTTTTTCTTTTCTGCTCCTTCTGCTGCTTTTTCCTTCTGCCCCTCTGCAGAGGTGGGGGGGCTGCTGCTGCCTGCATCCTTAGATGGGTTAGCTGCTGCAGTCCCCTCAGTTACCGTAGAATTACTGTCATCCTGTTTACCACCCCCGGGCATAGCCCATGCAGGCACTTCCAATTCTACAGTAACCGCCACGCCAATAAATCCTGCCTTTTTAAGCTCCGAGTTGTCCTTATCCTCATGCTCACCATATAAAATAGAATCGATAGATACAGAAAACTGTCCGCTGTCTTGAAAAGCACCGGCTCTGTCTGTAACTGAATTACCGTCTTTAAGAATATTTGATTTACTGTCGTCCGATGAGCTGCTTCCTGAACCGCCCGAGCCGCTGCCGCTTGAACCGCCCGAGCTGCCCGAACCACCTGTGCCTCCTGAGCCACCTGTGCCGCTGCCGCCTCCGGCAGACGGATCCGGCGGGGACCCGGTACCGGTATGCCCGCTTCCGCTTGAATTAGCTTTTGTATCCCCTTCTACATTCGGTTTTCCAAGAGGTATTGCAACTTTGCCCCCAAAGTTTATCGTATAATTTCCATCATCGCAGCCAAGCTCTCCATAATTTAAATCAAAAATTAGTCCGCCTATGTTTTGGAGCAGATAACCGCTCCCCAGAAGCTCTAGCTTGGGAGTGGATGTACCAAGGCCATCTTCATAGGAATATACAGTTCCGAGAGGCATCCTTATTTGAAACTTATGTTTCCATATGGTGGATGCATTGATGATGCTTAAATCTCCGTTACCCTCCAACTTCATTACTGTGGGTCTGGAGGCATCAAATTCGGCCAGCATTCTTAGGGGCTCGCTGCTTTTATAGTACATTATCCTGTTTACCTTTACCGGATCTGCTCCGGGCATAGTTTGAAAACCTATAATATTTGGATTTGTTTTATTGTCTATGGTGCTTATTACATAGCCCTTCTTCGAGTTATCACTGGCACTGTCTTTACCCTGTTTATACTCCACTTTGAATATACCCCGGGTTTCTAATAAAATCTCCCAGCCCTTTTCTTTATACTCTGCAAATTGTGCTTCGGCCGTGCCTTTTTCATCCTGTACAAAAAGTCTCAATTCATAGTTTTCCGGATCCTTTTCTTCTTCAGGATCATTATCTTTGGGAACCTTTCTTGCTATGGCACAAATGCCGTAACCCCGATTTTTATATTTTTCATCATTGCTTCCATTTATATATTTTGAAGGTTCTGCAAATGTAAAGGTTTCGAGGCCTGCCAAAGAGTTTTTATAAGCAATGGAAAGCTTGTATTTCCCGACCTTACCTTTCAAGTCAAAGCAAAGTCCTAACTGTTTATTGGCAGTGTCAACGCTGCAATCAAAGCTGTCGATAGGTATTACCTTTTTTGTTACTACGTTTGTTAAGTATGCATGCCATTGAGATTTATCCTCTAATACGTCAAAGTTTTCACCATAACCGTTTACCGATACAAAGGCAGGACCCGTATAATATACATTTACCGGATTTACATCGGTAAAGCCAATTTTAGGTTTCGCATCGCTTATAGAGGGCAAACAAACGATTTTGCTGGCTATGGTCGGCATTTTACTATCGTTATCATGAATTTCAAAAGTTATTTTCCTGGTAGTGATAGGTGATTTCGAATATCCCTCAGCAGGTGCATATTTTTGTTGGCCCTCTGAATTTACATATATGGGACGGGCTTTTAATGTAATGGGTATATTGCTTTTTATCTGCCCCGCATCAATATCTCCCAAATAAATAATCTCATCCTTGCTATTTTGTGATGGCACCCAAACAGAAGGCTCCTGCGTAATGGCCCCTGTATTCACATCAACTATTTTATCTTCAAAAACAAGCTTAACCTTGACATCTTTAAGTTTCCTGGAGTCCTTATCAGAATTATCTATGGAAAGATACAATAGTACTTCCCCGTCATTTTCATAACCGGTTTTATCGCTGTTCACCTTTAGTTCCTGCTTTTGGGAAACATTCACTATAAAGTTGTCATACATAACATCTGTGCCGCTCAAATCACCTATACCATAGAGTGTATCCACCATGCCCTGACGGCCGTTTGCAACCAGTTCAGGTTCATAAATCAAAGCAATAGCACTGTCTGCAAACATATAGTGGTTATAGGAATCTGAAAAGTCGAGAGTATTAGTTGGGGTAAACTCCCATAATGTGTTGGCTAAATTGTACCAATGAGCCATCTGCACCTCGTCAGGCGTCCTCATTTGTTGATTCCTCAACAGCCCAAAGGCATTGGTAGTAGAAAAATAAGTATTATCCGCAATGCTATACCATTCAGGAACATCATCACCCTTAAAAGAGGTTTCTGTGGATATAGGTGAGCTTGCACCGTTTTTAAAAAAGCTGCCGCCATCATTTTCTGCAATTTTTGTATCAAGCAAAATTCTGACGCCTACTGCAACCGGTGTAGGGTTTTCGCTTGTATAGCTATATCTTATATTTGCATAGCCTCCCTTAATAGATGCGGTATTGGAATTTATTATCAAATCCTGCTTGATAGACACTCCGTCAACTTTCCAGGTGGTAGAAATTGCCCTCTCCTCATTATTGTCAAGCTGAATAATTTCGGGGCCTTTTGTTATAACACCCTTGGAACTGCCAAATACATAGTCGGAAGTAACTTCATCCTTTATTATTCTTATTGTTGTATAGGATGTTGAAAACTTATCATCTTTATCATATAAAAGGGGCTGGTCCTGGTCATATTTTTTCAAGGGGTGTCCCGTTACAGTACCAATGCCATAAGAGGAACCATCCTTTTGCATTGATATTTTTATATAACCATTGCTGATTTCATACTCATCTTGTAAAATATCCTCTGCAAAAGCTGCTATTAAGTTCATGGGGAG
>JAAYCZ010000208.1 GCA_012729495.1 Syntrophomonadaceae bacterium
CTTCCTCCTCTGCTATGATAAAAGCTGTTTTATTTCCAGCTCTATCATAGCTTTTTTGGAGGATTGTGGTAAATACTGTTCATTCTTATTTGTTGTTTTCTGTCCATTTTAGTTTATCAGTTACAAGCGGCTGCTGCTTAATGGGCTATACCGATCACCCGATAGAAAGAAGGATCTACTATGGGCACTTGCATTGTACATTTTCTTCCCGCCAAAGCCGGAGACTGTTTTGTCGTGGAATTCGACAACAGGGAATGTATCCTAATTGACTGCGGTTACAAATCCACTTACGAAACCGAGCTGAAGCCCTTGTTGATCGATTTAAAACATAAGGGTTGCCGTGTTATATTGATGCTGATTACACACATAGATCTGGATCATATAGAAGGAGCGATCACATTTTTACACGAGAACGGTCCTGCAAGCGCACCAAATATTATCGAGGTGGAAAATATTTGGTTTAACGGATTTTTTAACACGCTTTTTATGCGAGAAGACTTTCAGGAGAGGAAACGAGCAGTAATCGGGGATCTACAAAGGAAACGGATGAACATGATATTGGCTCAGTTGTCAATGCAGATCGATGGTGATGACGGGCCGATATCGGCAGCGCACAGCAGAAGCTTTGAAGAGCTATGTGCTCAGAACGGATATCGGGTAAATGCACAGTTTGTTGACCATATCGTTAAAAGAAATGCTGATTGCCGAGATAAGTTGGTCGATCACTCCATTCAAATTGGAGAATGTAGACTAATAGTGTTATCGCCAAACGAAGCTTCGCTGGATAGGCTGGCAAACAAATTGAATATTGAGATGATCCGGAATTTTGGCGTCCATTATGAGCTTTCGGATCATACGGAATTTGCGGTATTGTTTGAGAGATTAATGGAGTTACAAATAGAGCCGTGCGATTTTGAGGAATATATTTCGTCTTCAGAGCCGCGGCTTGAGCGTTGGCTTGAAACTTCCACACTGGCGCAGATGAACGAGGTAAATAATGCATCCATTGTAATCGAAATCGAATATAAGGGTTTAAGGCTGTTATTTACAGGAGACTCGGACAGCGACAGTTGGGCGGATTTTTTGTGGGATGAATATGATTTGATCAAGATATCCCACCATGGTACAACAAAGCCGAATATAATGTTGCTGGAGAAAGCAAAAGGTAGAACGATTCTCATATCGACGGACGGTGGAAGGCAAAATCGGCATCCGGAGAATGACTTGTTAGCAAGAGCCATTCTAAACGGGAATAAAACCATATATTTTAACTACGATATCAGACAAAAGCAGGAATTGATGGTTATGCAGGAAAAATACGAGTTTTCCTCGATGTTTGGACATCGGGAGATCAGATTGTAAAGGGAAATGGTATGGAGAAATATATAGTTAAGGTACGATCATACTTTAAAGATGAGTGTATTGAATACGGAACAGGGGTCATGATTGCGGTAAATCTCGTGCTGACTCCTAGGCATGTGGCCTGCGGAGACCGTTATACGGTGTGGATTGATGATAAAGAATATCAGGCTTATGTCATAAAGGAAAATGATTTTGCAGTAGTGCTGGAGATTAGCCAATCCGATTACGCTTTTACCGTTGCAGATATTTTTTCCGATGATGAGATCTTAGATGAAAAATCTACATGGTCAGTTAGCGGATTTATTTCATCCCAACAATGTGAGCACCATATGAGAGGAACCGGGATCATCGTATCACCGGCAAGTAATTTGGAATGGGATTATCATCTGGCAGCTACTATGACAGGAAGGGCTGACAATTACCAGGGGTTATCTGGTTCTCCGGTATTTTGCGATAATCGAATCGTCGGAATCCTTCAAATGCAGGCTTATAATAGCGGCGGCGCACTGGGTGTGTGTTTGTCATCCGTAAAAATGTTTCACGATTTACTGACGGAGGGAAATTTCAAGACTAATGAATATCAAATATTGCTGAAGGATGTCTGTATTCAACATACGAAAAACCAGATAGAGAAAAATGTGAAAAGTAAAAAGTATATTGCTGACATATTCGTGGAAGAAGGCGACTATAAAGAAAATCTACGATATTTTGCAGACCCTATGTTGTTTTTGAAGAAAGCGATTAGAGATACTAAAATTCTTGATTTCGAAAGTATCAATATTTACCTAAGGGAGTATGGCAAACAAGAAATTGATTTTTCCGATTTGATGGAAAATTCTTCGGCGGCAGAACTGGAAAAGGTCTACGTTTATCTACAGGATAAAATTTCGTACGTAATTTCATGTATAGAGGAACTTGAAAAAAATATTGATTCTGATATTTCCGATTTAGGGAAGTACTTTGAAATAAGACAGAACAATTTCAATAGCTCTATCAAATTCTATTTATCTGATATAAAGGTTAATATCGACTTTATAGCTAAGAAGTATCTTCTACTAACCAAAGATGCCGGTCAGGGCAAAACAAATTTTGTTTGCGATTTCGCATTGAACTTCCTGATGAGAAAGGGTTATTGCGCACTATATTTTAATGCATATGATTTTAGAGAAAACCCAATGACTCTCGTGCAACGAAAGCTGTCACTTGATGGGACGTATTTATTCACATACGTAAATAAAATTCTTGAACGGGAATGGAGCCATTCCAAAAGGCCAATTGTCATCATCATAGATGGTTTAAACGAGAATACAGTAGTAAAGAACTTTGGACAGTGCATACGAGATTTTCTAGAGGAATGCCAGACCTATCCATACATCAAGGTAATTATGACCACCCGAAACGAATTCCTGCAGGAGCGGTTTGCGGTAATCGAAGAAGGAACGTATTCTGGCGTTTACAAACATATTAACATGTGGCATAGGGGCGAAGATTTCAAGGAGAGGATCTTCTGGGGTTATCTTAACTTTTTCGGAATTACGATTAGAGAAAATACACTAACGAATAAATCCTATGATACATTAACTGATGATATATTATTGCTGAGATTCTTCTGTGAAGTGAACGAAAATAAGAAACAAATCTACATATATGACGTTTACAAATATGATGTATTCCGGCAATATTTGAATCGAAAATCATTAGAATACCAAGAAGATCAGCAACTCTTAAATCATCAAGATTCTTTGTATGCCTTGCTTGATAAAATTTCAGAGTATATGATTCGTGAGAATGCATTCTTTAATATCCCATCCAGTATTTTCAACGAAACCGAGCAAAAATTGCTTTATAAAATGTTGGATAACGAGGTGATATTTAAGGACGAGCAGATAATGAAAACTGGTATGTTAACGAGAAATACCGTTGTAATCAGCTTTACATTTGATGAATTCCGGGATTTCTGCATAACGAACTATGTTTTGACCCATCTTGCGGAGCAGGATGCTTTTCTGAAATTCTGGAATCAAATGAATGAGGAAAATCTGACAATACGGGAAGGCGTCCAAAAATACATCTTCTATTTAGCACGAACCGAATCACAGGAAGATCTGCTGCCAATCATCCAAGCTCTTCCCGAATATGAAAATCTTTACTGGCGCTATATATGGGGTCTGGAAGATTGTCATTTCACCGCTAATGATACGAAAGTTTGGAAGGAACAGCTTATTGCGAATGGACCACACGCGGAAAAAATTGTTCATGATTTGATCGGCAAATATGACTGTGAATTTTTTGGTAATATCAATATCTCTTTGCTCTTCGAGGCATTGGATGTTCTTGCCGATAGAATAGACTTATATGATGCGCTTATTAAAAAAATGTTTGGCGTTTACCGCCAGAAGAAAGGCATCTATAGGAATCCAGAACCAGAGTCTTTGTGGCCATTTAACAAAATGATTCAGCTGATAATGAATTATGTGAATGATGGCTCATGGAATACTCATCATCACGAATGGTATCGACTGGTCATATATTTGTTTGAATTGGAGAACAAGGGCGCGTTAGATTTATGGTGTAAGCTCTATAGTACGTCTCCAGAGGTGGCCGTTCGCATTTTGGACGAAATGAACCATCATAAAAACAGCTTAATTTTATGCAATGTAAAAGAGATTTTGCATCATCTCAAAAGGCACTGTAACGGCGATGCGTTCGATCAAAT
Organism: Syntrophomonadaceae bacterium; assembly: GCA_012729495.1. Classification (GTDB taxonomy): domain Bacteria; phylum Bacillota; class Syntrophomonadia; order Syntrophomonadales; family Syntrophomonadaceae; genus Syntrophomonas_B. The sequence continues at coordinate 4,079 of JAAYCZ010000208.1, forward strand.
AATTGAACGACTGATTCAGGAAAACAGCTTCTGCCGGGATATATCTATTGACTCGGAGCTATTTTCTAAATTACTTTTTGATTAATTCGGAGGATAATATGAGAGTGCTTAAAATATCGGGTAAAACTTATTGCATAGCAGACGATGGATTTGTTTATGAAGAGCTTGAAAAAAGGATATCCGATACATTTCACTTACGAAAAGATTCCTTTGCAGAATTCTATACAAAGAGAATATTCCAATCTTTTTTTCAATATGCCAGAAACCTAAAAAATGAATATATGGCGTACTATCGACAGGAATATGATAACTTTGCTGATTACTTGTATAAAAAAGAGCTACTGGATTTGGAGTATATAGATGATATGAACTTAGGAGAACGTCAAACTTTATTAAAGCTCAACACAAGGTTAACCAGCTATAATGCTGATAATCTGATTGAATATGATGAAGAAAAAGGCATAGAGATTCTGAATAAGGCTTTGAAGGAGATTGGTTTATGAAAATTAAGCAGGACTTTGTAACGAACAGTTCCTCCACCTCCTTCATCATTTCGACGAAGGATGATTTCAATAAAGAACACTTTTTAAAAGGCATAGGAATCGAAAGACCATCTGCGATGAGTCAAATCTTTGAAGAACTTTATGAAGCAGTCAATCACAATAAGCAGGACATTAATAAATATATGAGGGAGTCCCGAACATCATACAGTAACGTAGCGGAATTTTTGAAAGAAGAACACTACGATGAAGAAACGATCAAAATCGTAGAAAAGCTACTGGCGGAGAATAGAAAGGTATATTACGGGAAACTCCATTCGGATGGAGATTCGGCTGCGGAAGTATATTTTTGTATGGAAAGCTTTCTGATTTGTGATGATAATTTGTATTTTAACGGTAAAATAGGTGGCTGGTAATGGGGAGTTGCTTGATTCGAAATTGTAGAGAAAGCGGGTATATCCTATGCTTTGATAGGGATCATGGAACATTCATCCGATATGGTAAAAACGGTAGCGAACCGTTCTTCAACGCCGCGGGACCTGAGCTACTGGATATCGCTATCACAAATTATTGTGAACGGGAATGTGATTTTTGCTATCGGGCTTCAAACAGACATGGTAGTTTCATGCGGCTAGAAGACTACGAAATCATTATGGAGCAGGCGGAAAAGGCAGGCGTTTTACAGGTTGCCATAGGCGGCGGAAACCCTAACCAACATCCTCAATTTACGCGGATATTGCAGAAAACCCGCGACCATAATATTGTTCCATCCTACACAACAAACGGACAAGGTATGACGGATGAGATCTATGCAGTAACGAAACAATTGTGCGGCGCAATAGCTGTAAGCTGGTATGAACCCTATACAGAAGCGCAGGAAGTGATTAAACAGGCTTGCGCATACGGAATCAAGGTGAACATCCATTTTATGCTTAACAAACTCAGTCTCCCGCAGGCGATAGAATTGATAGGAAAAAACAATAATTTACTGGAAAGCGTCAATGCGGTTGTTTTTCTGAATTATAAGCCAGTACATTCCTCGGATACCTTGTGCCTGACGGATGGAATTGAAATAAGAAATTTATTGGAATCCGTGAAGAAGATCAATAATTGCAAGATCGGCTTTGACAGCTGTATGATTTCCTTTCTGCCTCTGATGGGAAATGATCTGCTGAAGGAGACAGTAGATTTTTGCGAAGCGGCAAGATTTTCGGCTTATATTTCTGAGAATCTGGTTCTGTACCCGTGTTCCTTCATGAATGATATCTCCATAAATGGGATTGATTTGAGGAAACATTCACTGCAGGCTGGATGGAAATATGGCAAAGAATTTATTAAAATGCGTGAGATATTAGCCCAGCCTGGAGCACAGAGATACTCCATTCCTGCATGTCAAACCTGTGAAAATTATGTAATGTGCCACGGCGGTTGTCCAATTTTTAATATCAACAAGTGCAGGGAGAATTAGAAGTGACGGAGGAAGAACTAATGAGATTATCGGAAGCGACTGCAAGAAGAAGGAATTTACTAATTTCTATCATACGTGGAATTCTTAAAGAGAATTATGAAGTATCGCGTGAGTATACTGTGTCGGAGATTGAGACAGCCTTTCATTTTCGAAAAAGGGATATCGCCTATAATCTGGGATATTTTTTTAATAAAAAGGATGATTCATTCGTCCTAAAGAAAAAAATGATGAATGAAGTCCAAAGAATAATTCACAATCAACAGCTGGCACTTGGACAGTTGGAAACAGCCAAGGTCCTATTTATAAAATCTTTCGGAAGATTTTATGACGACCGTAAGAATAATACAAACTTTTCATTTGATCATGAAAGGTTTCGGAAGATATTTTCTGATCTGCATCCAGTGATCCCGATCCTTCATTGGGGTATGCTTCCGATTCTATTAAAATGGTTGATGATCAATAGCGGAAGGCTCCCAGAGGATGATCTAATCGCTTTTTACGATCATTATGATATGCTTACTGCATTGTTGAATGAAATAAGAGGAGAGGGAGAAACGATGGAAACAAAAGGAGACGAAACGCTAAACAAAGAGATGACATTCTCTGTATATACGAGAAGATGGGGGCATTCGGACGATTATAGAATCGAACGGACAATCGACGGATGGGAGGTTCACCATATATCGATCAACGGTAAGTGCGCTAAGGATGGCGAAGGCGCTCTTATGATTAATCTACATCATGATGGTATATTTTTCCCGGAAGATGGAGTGAAATACGCACTTAGCAACTTATGGGATGACGCGGAGGACGGGAAAGTCACACCAGAGGAGTTACAGGAAAAGCTCCAGCAGATTGCTGACTGGATCAGTAGTGTTGAAAAGGCGGTTGGAGATAATCAACCGGATTGGGTCAATTATTACTGATCGTGAAAAATTCTATTTGTTTAAGCTTAATTAAAAATGGATATTTATCTATATACCAGTTAGGCTAACACCAAGTAGAATTCTCAAGAAGAAGTATAAGAAGAAGTATAAGAAGCCCCGCTAATGTAAATGAGAGTACGTTTAGTGCTCGTTCAGCTGTACCAGTTAGGCTTATAATAAGCGGCTAAAATATAATCCCGGCTGATAAAATCTAGTGAGTAGATCGCTGTTACGAAAATTATTTTACGGATTTTGTGCTGATAGGTGCCAACAACCCCGTCCCCCTGACATATGTTATAGAAATAATAAGAAGTGTAAGTTCAGTCAGATAAGCCGCGATTATTTTTACTACATGATAATAATAAAGTGGGTGTAATTTATGCAACAAGTAATTAGAAAATATTTTACCAGCTATTAGAAAAGTAAGGAGACTGATGTATGGCAATAAAAGCACTTGAGATAAATTCAAAAGTTATACACCTTATGAAGCCAGTTACTAGTGCAGATTATACCGCAAAAACAGTATTGACTAATTCGGCGTGGGAATATGTCGAGTTATGGTTAAAGCGACAGAACTCAGATAAGGCAAAACGAGCTTTATTTTACTGGAACCAAGCCTGTAATTTCAATAGCTAAGATACCATTAAGTTTAGAATATGCTAGGATTAAGAATTTCCAATTATAAACCGGGGAAGAAGCAATGAACTGCTGCTAAGGCTAATAATGCGCAGTCTGTTAAGAAAGTGAAACTTTTATTTAATTTTCATTTTTAGATTTAAGTAAAAATATTATTTCATCTAACTTATCAATGGACTGTTTTTTGTAATCGTTTTTTTTCTTAAGATACCTAATTACCAAAAAGATAAATACTACAATCGCAACCAGAATTAATACGTTAAATAGTGACCAAAGTATTACATACCAATCCCCAAATACAGGAGGTCTACCTGATGGTTGTACAACAGTATTCATCAGAACATC
>JAAYCZ010000209.1 GCA_012729495.1 Syntrophomonadaceae bacterium
AAAAGCACGCTGCTGCGCATCATGGCGCTCCTGCTGATCAATGATGAAGGGGAACTGGAGGTCCTGGGCGAAAAGGTCAGCTGGGAAAAAGAACAGTTGCTGCATCTGCGGCGGCAAATGTCAATGGTTACCCAGACCGCCTTTATGTTTCAAGGCTCGGTAGATTATAATGTGGCCTATGGACTTAAGGTGCGCAAAATGAATTCACGTTTGATCCGTGAGCGGGTCAATGAAATGCTGGAAATGGCCGGCATGTCAGCCTATCGGGAGGCGGATGCCCGTACCCTCTCGGGAGGGGAACGCCAGAAGGCAGCGCTGGCCCGGGCCATGGCTGTCAATCCCCGCGTATTGTTTCTGGATGAGCCTACTTCCAACATTGATATGGCCAGTGCGGCGGAAATAGAGAAATATATTCGTACCATCAATAAGGAACAGGGGACGACCATTATTCTTGTGACCCACAACCTCTTTCAAGCGCGCCGCCTGGCTGATGAAGTAATTTTTATTTATGATGGACGCATTATTGAAAGGGGAAGTGCAGAATCCATTTTCGATGATCCGCGTGATCAGCGTACCTTGGCTTTCCTGCATGGGGATGCAGTAATGCAGTAAATTTTAATATCAAGCAATCAGCTGCGTGGAGTTGTTCCGGTCGGAATAGCTTCATTTTTTGTGCCCGGAGACAAAGAATAAAGCAGTGCCGGCGGCTGAATACTAAACCTGGAAGACTTTTAGGGGGCGTTTGCGGCATGCTGGCTTTGTTAGGCTTTGCTTTAAGGGTGGCAGGAATGTATTTCCTGGCCATGATCATGATCCGCATCTTGGGCAAGCGGGCGCTTGGTGAACTGGGGCCATTTGATTTTGTAGTTATGACCGGCGTTGGCGATACCGTTATTTCTGTTGCGCTAAATAAAAGCATGCCCCTGACTGACGGAATCATTGTCCTGGCTACGCTGGCATTTTTGGAATATGCGGTTGGCTTTTTAAGTCTTAAAAGTGGACGGCTTTCCAATATTATAACCGGCAAACCGGTAGTCCTGATCGAAAACGGCAAGATCATAAGAAGAAATCTGGCCCGGGAAAAATTCAATGTAGATGATCTGCTGCAGGAATTAAGAAAAAAAGGTATCCGTAGGATCGACGAGGTAGAACGAGGAATTCTGGAAGCCTGCGGGGGCTTCAGTGTCATCCTTAAAGAGGGCGAAGAAACCGTCAAACGTAAGGATCTGGGCATGAAAAGCCAGCCCGCCTGCTCCCTGCTGACCATTGATCCCATCCCGCGTAAGGAGGTCTTTGCCCATTTGGAGCAGGAGGGCGAAGAGGATCCAGGCTATGACCTGCTGGCAGGTCTGGCCAATATCGAAATTCAATTACAACAGTTGAACGAGCGTATGACCATCATAGAACAACATATTAAAAGCTGAATCTGCTCTGTGTTATAATAAGTACAAAAAAATGCGGAGGTTGTTATGAAACTTGCCGAAATATATCGCCTGGCTGTGCAGTTGGGGAAAGATAGCGACATACGGGGAAATTATCTGCAGTATCTGCTCAATGAAAAGCAAAAACAATTTGAGCAAATGAGTGCTGAAGACAAGTACTTCTTTGACCAGCAATCACTGGATAACCCTTTTAACGATACCCGGATTCTGGTCGGCAACGGTGAGGAAGAGATCAAAAGTATTTTATGCGGGATAGATATGGAAACCCAGGAACTATTGCTGGCTGATCGTCTGCGTGAGAAAGGCCGCCGCATCGATATGGTTTTGGCCCACCACCCCGAGGGGATTGCTGAGGCAGAGCTGCATGCAGTGATGCAGATGCAGGCGGATATGCTTGAAAAAATGGGCGTGCCCATCAACATCGGAGAAGGCTTGATGGCCAGCCGCATGAGTGAAGTGCGGCGGGGCCGGATGCCGCTTAACCATCAGCGCGCCGTCGATGCCGCCCGGCTGCTGGACATTCCCTTTATGTGCACCCATACCGTGGCTGATAACTTGGGCAGCCGATTTTTGCATGGCCGGCTGGCCGAGGCGGAAGTCGTTACGGTGGATGATATCATGGATCTACTACTGGAAATCCCGGAATACATCGAAGCCCGAAAGCTCAAAGCTGGACCGGTTATCATAGCTGGCAACGGCAAACGGAGGGCTGGCAAGATTTTTGTAAAATTCTCCGGAGGAACTGCGACTTCGGAAAAAGCCTACGAACAACTGGCCCGTGCGGGAGTAGGGACTATCATTGGCATGCATATGCCGGAGAAACACCGCACCGCCGCCCGGGAAAACAATATCAATGTCATCATCGCCGGTCATATGGCCAGTGATTCGCTGGGCATGAACCTGCTCCTGGACGAAATTGAAACCAGAGGCGTGGAGATCATCCCCTGTTCAGGTCTGATCCGGGTCAAACGTAATGCTGATACCCCAATTCATTAATAATTTGGAGGGAATCTGATTCACATGGAACTATTAGCCCCGGCGGGAAACTGGGAAGCTTTTCTGGCCGCTATGAAAAACGGCGCCGATGCGGTCTACATGGGAGGTAAAAACTACAGTGCCCGTCAGTCGGCGGAAAATTTTGACCTGGAGCAAATTGGGCGGGCGGTCGAGTATGCCCATGTGCGTGCCAAAAAAGTATATATGACGGTCAATACCCTGATTGACAATGATGAATTTACCGGCGCGCTTGATTATTTGTATAATCTAAGCGAACTGCAGGTGGATGCCGTCATTGTGCAGGATATTGGTCTGGCCGCAGCCTGCCGCAAATTATTGCCTGAGCTTCGCTTGCACGCCAGCACCCAGATGACTATTCATAATTCTGACGGAGCAGCCCTGATCCGCGATCTGGGCTTTAAACGCATCGTCCTGGCCCGGGAATTATCCGTGGATGACATCCACAGCATTTGCCACGAGGTTGACCGGATGGAATTCGAAGTATTCGTCCACGGTGCCATTTGTTACTGCTATTCCGGCCAGTGCCTGTTCAGCAGTATGGTGGGGGGCAGGAGCGGTAACCGGGGGCGCTGTGCCCAACCCTGCCGCATGGCTTACCAGCTGCAAAGCCGGTCAGGCAAGTTTGATCCCGACCCGGAGCAGGCCGGCCGCTATTTGCTGAGTCCGGCTGACTTGTGTCTGATCGACTATCTTCCCGAATTGCGGGCGTCCGGGGTCAGTTCCCTCAAAATCGAAGGAAGAATGAAGCGGCCTGAATATGTGGCGGTGGTCACCAGAGCTTACCGCGAAGCCCTCGATCTGATGGAATCCTGCGGGGAGCGGCCCCTTCCCGAAGTCAAGGACAAATTATTAAAGATTTTCAACCGTCGCTTCAGCCGCGGTTATTTTATTCCCGCGCCAGCCGAATTTCTCAGTACCCGACGCCCCAATAACCGGGGCGTGTTTGTCGGTCGGGTGTTGGAACAGGATTATAAACTGCAGACCAAAATTAAACTGAGTGAACGGGTTCAGAACGGTGATGGACTGGTGGTTTGGGTCAACAAGGGTAAAAATCCGGTGGTACTGGTGAAAGATATGGATATCAATGGCCGCCAGCAAGACGTGGCGCAGCCCGGTGATGTAATCAAAATCTTGCTGGAAAACCGGGTTTCTCCGGGAGACCGGGTTTTTAAAACCCATGATGAACAAATTTTGCAGGAAGCTCAGCAGAGCATTCGCGATGAAGAACTTGGCCGGTTGCCAGTGGATGCAGAAGTTTATCTGCAACTGGGTCAGCCTTTGCGGTTAATTTTGCGCGATGAACAGGGTAATACAGCTGAAGCCTTTAGCCAGGCATCGGCCCAGCAGGCCAGGAACCAGGCGCTGGATGGAACGGTGCTGCGGGATAAACTGGGCCGCATGGGCAATACTCCATTTGTTTTACGCGATTTGACCATTGGGGGAGAGGCTGCGCTGATGCTTCCTTTCAGCGAGATTAATGAGGTGCGCCGCCAGGCGGTGGAAAAACTAATTGCACAAAGACTATCCGCGCTCACTACTCCAACTGCCGGTCGGAAGGTTTATGAGCAGCGCCGCAGAGTACTTATTAAATCAATTGATAAAAACAGAAATTATAATTTACCTCTGCTAAATGTAGCCGTATCCAGTCTGGAACAGGCAGAAACGGCGCTGCACAACGGCGCCGATCAAGTTTTACTCGGTTTGGAGGGACTGGTAAGCGGCAGGCGTCCGACGCCAAAACAAATCATGGATTGGATGGCTCTGCACCCGCAGGCTGCAGACAGGGTGATACCGGTTCTGCCGCGGATCCATCTGTCGGGAGACGCTTATGATTACAGGAAAATCACCCCCTCCGGATGCAAGAAATTGATGGTCAGCAACTGGGGGGATCTGCGCTGGGGATTGCACCAGGATGCTGAAATTCTGACCGATTATAGCCTGAATATATTCAACCATTACGCCCAACAGTATCTGCAGGAAGTAGGCGCTATATCAATGTGTCTTTCACCGGAGCTCAACTTCAAACAGTTGCAAAGCTGGCCTGATTTTGCTAAAGTCGAATTGCTGGTACACGGGCAGCTGCAGCTGATGGAATCGCAGCATTGCATGCTATGCACGGTTCTTGGTGAAGAACCAGGACATTGCCAGGCTCCCTGCCGACGCGATCGCTTTTATCTGCAGGATGAAAAGCAATATAAATTCCCGGTAGCAACTGATGCGGACTGCCGTTTCTATGTTTTCAATTCCCGTACCCTGTGCATGCTGGAAGATCTAAAGCGATTAGTTGGTCTCGGCCCGCTGGCCCTGCGCATCGAAGGCCGGCTTATGGATAAGGCGGAACTGGCCGCCACGGTCAAACTGTATCGGCAGGCGCTGGATCAGCTGGCGAAAGGTACGCAACCTGATTGGGAGGATTTGGCCCGTCAGCTTCCCCGGGCGGAGCAGGAGTTTACCAAAGGTCATTATTATCGAGGAGTATTATAAATGGATCGGGAAACCTTAACCAAACTGGAATTTGATAAAATTCAGACCGAGCTGGCCGCACTGGCCTACACTGCCGGCGCCCAAGAGAAAATCAGGCAGATGATGCCGTCAGCGGACGTGAGTCTGGTCAATATGCGCCTGGATGAAACTGCGGAAGCCATGGAACTATTGAGGTTCGGTGAACCAGGCTTTCTTCATTCACTTAAACCGGTCTCTACCCATTTGAAAAAAGCCCGGGTGGCAGGCATCCTGTCACCCGGTGAATTGAT
>JAAYCZ010000210.1 GCA_012729495.1 Syntrophomonadaceae bacterium
AAATCATGTAATATGTCATTTTGAGCGCTAGCGAAGCTACCTTAATTGTGACCGTCAGGTCATATATGTAGTCCTCGTAGGGGGAATCTCGCAAATGCCGTAGATCCGCCAACGCTCAGGCTGCGCTTTAGACAGCTATTCATAGCTTTGCCAACTACCCGATAATCATAACATAATTAAAGCCCACATAATATTGACAATTCAAAATCAAGGTATAAAAATGTTTGACCGCCAGCGTACTGTCCCTCCGACTTGCTCTCATGAGCCGGAGGGGGTTGACGGCAGTGAGAGCCAATTTTTATACCAACTGCAGCGGGAATGTGACATATAATTAGGAGAAAATTGCTTGTCGTAATATTTGTCTAGCTGTATAATTATAAAGAAATTAGTATAGAAAAAGAAAGGAAGTGCAACATAGTTGAAAAAATTTACCGCAATTCTTGTTTCCGCCCTTTTGCTAATGGGCATGTTGGCCCTGAGCGGCTGCGGCAAAAAGGATCCTGCACAGCAGGCAGCACCGGACAAGGTTCTTAAAGTGGTAACCGAAGCAGGTTTTGCTCCCTTTGAATTCAAAGAGGGCAATGATGAGTTCGTCGGCTTTGATATGGATCTGATCAGAGCCATCGGCGAAGCCCAGGGTTATAAGGTGGAACTGGCCCATATGGGGTTTGAATCACTCATCCCCGCGCTGCAGTCTGACAAGGCCGATTGCGCCATCGCCGGTATGTCAATCACCCCGGAAAGACAGGAATCAGTTGATTTCAGCACCCCATATTTTGATGCCGGACTCATTATCGCTGTAGCCAAGGATACGGAAGGCATAGCCATCCTGGATGATCTGAAGGGCAAAAAAATCGCAGGCCAGGTGGGAACCATCGGTGCGGATGCCTGCATGAGCGTTAAGGAAAAAGCCCCCAAGACCGAAGTCAGAACGTATGACAATATCGGTGAAGCCTTTATGGAACTGGAAAAAGGCGGCGTCGATGCAGTTGTCAATGACCATGCCGTAACCGCATATTATATCAAGACCACAGGCAAAGACAAAACCAAAATGGTGGGCGAATTGTTCTCCGCGGATGACCATTACGGTATCGCCGTGAAGAAAGGCAATGCAGAAATGCTGAAAGTCATCAATGACGGCCTGGAAAAAATCAAAGCCAACGGCAAGTACGACGAAATCTACAAGAAATGGTTCGAATAAGATAAAGCGGTAAGCGCAGAATATAAAAGCGCGAGTGGTTGATCTCGCGCTTTTATTGCTTATTTACATTCTCGGGAGGTTCATATGACACAAGTTATCCCTTGTACCTTTGGATTTAACATTATACAAAGTCTTTTGGAAATACATGGTTTCAAGGTGGTTGCCGGCAATTTCCCCTCCTTTATGGTAGGCGCCCTGATTACCCTTGAACTGACCGCTCTGGCGGTAGCCTTTGGTATGGTACTGGGACTGGTTTTTGGTTTGCTGAAAATGGCAAACCAGTTTAAGCCCACCTATTGGCTTGCTACGCTGTACATCGATTTCTTCCGCGGTACCCCGCTGTTCGTGCAGATCCTGCTGCTCTATTTTGGGGTGCTGCCTATATTTGGAGAGATCGGCGCTTTTACCAGTGCAGTTATTGCCTGCAGTTTAAACAGCGGCGCCTATATTGCAGAAATCGTGCGGGCCGGCATCCAGGCTATCGACAAAGGCCAGATGGAAGCAGGACGTTCCCTGGGGATGAATTATCGCCAGACCATGTGGTACATCATCCTGCCCCAGGCCTATAAAGTGGTAATACCGCCGCTGATCAATGAATTCATCGCCATGCTGAAGGATACGTCGCTGGTATCCATTATCTCCGTTTCCGAACTGACCCTGCGCGGCAAACTGATCTATGCCAGCAGTTACGAACCGGCCTGGGTCTGGGGTACGGTAGCTATTATCTATTTTATCATGACCAAACTCCTGGCCATATTTGGTGATTATATGGAAAGGAGGCTGGCGACCGAATGATCCAGATCAAAAACGTTTACAAAAGCTTCGGCAATCTGGAAGTACTCAAAGGGATCAACTGTTATATCGCCCCCCGGGAAGTGGTTTGTGTGATTGGTCCCAGCGGTTCAGGGAAGAGCACCCTACTGCGCTGCATCAATCAATTGGAAACGGTACAGTCCGGCGACATTCTGATTGACGGTCAGGACATTACTCATCCCAGCATTGACATCAATCTGATCCGGCAGCAGGTGGGTATGGTGTTTCAGCTGTTTAATCTCTTTCCCCACAAGACGACGTTGGAAAACATCACCCTGGCGCCGAGCAAGATATTGAAAATAAGCGCGGACGAAGCCCATGAACGGGCTATGACCCTGCTGCGTAAAGTGGGACTGGTAGACAAGGCAAACGTTTACCCCAACCAGTTGTCCGGCGGACAGAAACAGCGGGTGGCCATTGCCCGCGCCCTGGCCATGCAGCCCAAGGTAATGCTCTTTGACGAGCCTACCTCCGCCCTTGATCCGGAAATGGTGGGCGAGGTGCTGGAAGTCATGAAGGATTTGGCCCATGAAGGCATGACCATGGTAGTGGTCACCCATGAAATGGGTTTTGCCCGGGAAGTGGGCCACCGGGTACTGTTCATGGATGAAGGCGTTATTGTAGAAGAGGGCACCCCGGCCCAAATCTTTGACAACCCCACCAATCCCCGTACCCAGTCATTTTTGAGCAAGGTGCTGTAAGGTGAAATCAGCTTCGCGGCGCAGCCGGAAGATTATCGAAAGACTGCAGGACGCTTATCCGGATGCCGGACCGATGCTGAAGTTTTCCTCCCGCTTTGAACTGCTGGTGGCAGTGGTGCTTTCTGCCCAGAGCACTGACGAGCAGGTCAACCGGGTTACTGCAGCCTTGTTCAGGGAAGCCAACCGGCCGCAGGATTTTGCCGCCCTGCCGCAGAGCGAGCTGGAAGAGAAAATCAAAGGGGTAGGGCTTTATAAAAACAAAGCCCGCAGCATCAAAAACCTTTCCCAAATGCTGCTGGAGCAATACGGTGGGGAAGTTCCCGGAGATTATGAAGCCCTGCTGCAGCTGCCCGGGGTAGGTACCAAGAGCGCCAATGTAATTTTGGCGGTCGGGTTTGGACAGCCGGGATTGGGGGTCGATACCCATGTGCACCGGGTTACCAACCGCTTGGGACTGGTGCAGGAAAAAAACCCGGAAAACACAGAAAAGGCCCTGAAAGCGCTCTTGCCGGAAAAACTCTGGAGCATCAGCCATCATCTGTTCATATTTCACGGCCGCCAGGTCTGCAAAGCCCGCCGCCCGGACTGTGACCATTGTTGCGTAGAGGATCTGTGCGCCAAGGTTTTACTGAAATAAGAATACAGCAAATCTACTCCGTCAAAAGACCAGCCCCAAACGGGCTAATGCATAAACTTCAGACCAATGTTACGGCAGGAAAAGAACTACCATATTTACATTACATATCTAATTCAAGTAATATATAAATATTAAGTAAAATTTGAAGGGGGAAATTATTTTGAAGAAAAAACTGGCACTTATTCTCGTTCTTTGTTTCTCACTGACTCTTTTGGTTACCGGCTGCGGCAACAAAGCCGACCAAACCACACCACCGGATCAGCAGCAGACTGCCGACACTTCCTTCCAGGATATCAAGGATCAGGGCTATTTCACCCTCGGTCTGGATGATGCCTTCCCACCCATGGGATTCCGTGAAGAAGGAACCAATAACATTGTCGGTTTTGACATTGACCTGGCCAAAGAAGCGGCTAAGAGAATGGGCGTGGAAGTAAAATTCCAACCGGTCATATGGGATACGGTTATTGAGGAATTGAACAACGGCAATATCGACGTAATCTGGAACGGAATGTCCATTACTGAGAAGCGTCAGAAGCAGATTGACTTTACCAAACCTTACATCTCTGACCGGCAGCTCATCGTCGTACAGAAAGGTTCCGCCATTACTAACAAAGCTAGTCTGGCCGGTAAGAAAGTCGGCATCCAGGCAGCCAGCAGCGCGATTGAAGCGGTTGAAAAAGATAAAGCTACAGCAGATGCAATTGGCGAACTGGTTCAGTTTGACAACAACAACGATGCCCTGCTCGATCTCAAATCCGGTCGCCTTGATGCTGTCGTAGTTGACGAAGTAGTAGGCCGTTACTACCTGGCCAAACATGCCGAAGCTTATCAGGTTCTGGAAGAAAACTTCGGTTCTGAAGATTTCGGTATTGGCGTCAGAAAGACCGACAAGACTTTCCTGGCTGAGCTTCAGAAAGCCCTCGATGCCATGAAAGCTGACGGAACTTCCGCTGAGATCTCCAAAAAATGGTTTGGCGAAGACATCATGAACTAGTTTCTTTATTCTTCTTCTAGATTATTTAGCGAGTTTAATTTATCATTAACTACAGGCTGACAGCTTCATGCCGTCAGCCTCAGACCATTAAAAAGGCTGATAGCTGTGTTAACTTGGAAAACCCGTTCAATCAGCGTACTTGTTATGGGGACATTCCCGCTGGGGGTTTGTCCCCATTCCTTATGCCCTCTAAAATCACGGGCTTTCTGGTTGCCTTGCTCTTACCCTTTTTTTACTCGCTCTGATAAATTGTCGATGTTATAATTAAGATTGAAATTCTGTTTAAAGAGGGTTTAATATGGACTATATATCATCGTTGCTGCCCTTCATGCTGGAAGGTACGGTTATTACCCTGAAACTGTTTTTCCTGACCTTGATCATGGTGCTGCCGCTGGGTGTTTTCATGGCGCTGGCACGGCTTTCCAAGTTCAAACCGCTGAACGGATTCACCCAATTCTACATTTGGGTCTTTCGCGGCACCCCGCTGCTGCTGCAGCTGCTCTTCATTTATTTTGGCCTGGGAACAATCGGTATCAACATTGATCGTTTTCCGGCGGCCCTGCTGGCTTTCATACTGAATTATACCGCCTATCTGGCTGAAGTCTACCGTTCCGGCATCCAATCCATTGATCAGGGCCAGTTTGAGGCTGCCGACGTATTGGGACTGAACCGCTGGCAAACCCTGACCCGCATCATTCTGCCGCAGATGATCAAACGAGTATTGCCGCCCATCAGTAATGAAGTGATCAATCTGATCAAGGATACTTCCCTGGTTTACGCCATCGGTATCAGCGAGCTGCTGCGGGTGGCCAAGATTGCTGCGGTACGGGATGCTATATTTGTACCTTTTATCGTAGCAGCAGTGTTTTATCTGATCATGACCGCGGTGATCCAGCAAACCTTTAAATGGTTGGAAAATCGCTACGCTTATTATCGTTAGGAGAAGTAAGATGTATATACTCAAAGCAACCGATGTTCATAAAAAATTTCACCATAACGAAGTCCTGAGAGGCATTTCCATGCAGGTTGAAAAAGGCGAAGTAATCGCCATCATCGGCCCCTCAGGCTCCGGTAAGAGTACCTTTCTGCGCTGTCTCAACCGCCTGGAAAGGATCGACCGCGGCAGTATTGAAATCGAAGGCGAATACATGGTCAAAAACGGCCCCGACGGTAAAGCCGTCTACAGCAACGAAAAAGACATCGCCCGCATGCGGCTGAAAATGGGCATGGTATTTCAAAGCTTCAACCTCTTCCCGCATAAATCGGTGCTGGAGAATCTGATGATGGCACCGCTGCTGGTCAATAAGACCGATACCCGGAAAGCCCGGGAAACAGCCATGATGTATCTGGAAAAAGTGGGCCTGGCCCAAAATGGGCCCAATTATCCTTTTGAACTTTCCGGCGGTATGCAGCAGCGGGTGGCCATTGCCCGGGCGCTGTGCATGAACCCTGATATCATGTGCTTTGACGAGCCCACCTCGGCGCTGGATCCGGAACTGACCGGGGAGGTGCTGCAGGTTATGAAGGACCTGGCCAATGAACACATGACCATGGTGGTGGTAACCCATGAAATCGG
>JAAYCZ010000211.1 GCA_012729495.1 Syntrophomonadaceae bacterium
GGATCTACGGCATTTGCGAGATTCCCCCTACGAGGACTACATATATGACCTGACGGTCACAATTAAGGTAGCTTCGCTAGCGCTCAGAATGACATATTACATGATTTTTTGAATTATGCAAAACTCTTATATATTGTGATTGTGTTTGCCAAATAGCTCTTCGACAGATTTTTAAATTATGCAAAACTCGCAAATATATTAATATCCGAAAGGTTATATTCCCCTGGCTATTACCTGCCGAATTTGTATCAGTCCATAAATCCATAAAAAAAAGATGGGAAAACAGCTCCCTGATGCCTCCGCCGTCTACCCGCCTGTTATCAGGAAAATGAAACAATACTCCGAGCGAATCGCGTCTTATAAATAATTTACAGGCAAATGATTCTGATACAAAACCCGGAATTACGGTTCTTTATGATTGCTTAAGGGGTACAGGGTATTGTCCGAACCGTTTAAATTAACATAGGTTTGCGGTACGTTGCCCACTATAATGGTTTCTGCCATCGGTATGGTGGTAACTACGTTCAGGTCTTTGTACATAAACGGCACCGCCATTTTTATCCTGGTTTTTACCCGCATGTAGATACGATGACGGGTTTGATTGATGCCGGCCTGTTCAAATTTGTCATCTACGGCAACATAGATCTGACTGGCAGGGATTACTTTTACAGTAAATCGGGGGCCCTTACCTGCCAGTAAAGTAATTCCGGTTATTTGCCCGAGCGGTATTCTGATCTGGTCGGCATCGCTGGTTTTAAAACCCTGCAAAATAGCTTTGGTAGTCCGGGCCATGAGTTGATTTAAAATGACTGTATTGGCCTGCAGCATTACAATCCTACCCTGATCATCCTTGTGTATATAGACGATATCTTTATATTCGGTTTCCCCAACCACCTTATCACAGACCGCCTGGGTTACGATTTCCATCGTTCTTATTTCGGCCTGGGTGCGAGCCAGTTCCAACAAGCTTGCTTTAACACGATAATCTATAAATATAAAGGAAGCGGTTAAGATAATAATTAGAATAAAGACAATTATTTTGGCTTTTCTTCGGTAATACATCCTTTATCCTCCTCATAAGTGCTCCGTAATATGCTAAATCTTAATGCTGAACCGTTTTATACCCGGGTTTGTATCACTCCATGAAAAACATGTGACAAGGGCTCCCTGCTGTCTTTGCCATCCACCGCCGGTTATTGAGATAATTAAGCAATATGACAAGCGGGTCGGTTTCTTATATTTGGTTTCTTATATAATGAAGAATTTATAAGTTAGAGTTTTTCATAATTAACTTTTGCCAAGAAACAATCCTGTATATAGCTGCTCTGAAAAAGTTATCGCTCTATATATTGTGTGATCCCAAGGACTTTTCTGTTAAATTTCGAATTTTGCAAAATCCTCAAGTTAGAGTTTTGCATAACTCAAAATCCACCGAAGAGCGTCTTGGCAGGCATAATATATAGTGCCTTTGCCTTGTTTAAGCAACAAACATATATTGAACTTCTTTTTAGCAATAATTAATTATGCAAAAGTCGCAAGTAAATGGTTTATGATTTTCTGTCTAGTTTTATATTTATGTATATGAAAAATGTATCTGCTTGGTGCACACTTTTCGCTGGAAATAAGAATTTCTGCTTAGATTAAGGCAATATATTCACTTTTGCGGCTAAGTTCGAGAGTATTGCATAATTTAAATAAATCACGCAATACTGTCACTCTGAGCAAAAGCGAAGCGACGATGCCATATGGCATTTAGTGCCGAACGCGATAAGAAGGCAAACGCAGCGCAGCCTGAGCGTTGGTGAGTCTCGTAAGTGCCGTAGCCCCCCCTACGGGGACTACATATGTGACCTAAAGGTCACAATTAGGGTAGCTTCGCTAACCCTCAGGATGACATTTTTAAAGGCATATGATAATTAAAAAAAGTTGATTATGCAAAATCCTCAAGTTCAACAGAGCGAGCAAAAAAGGCGAAGAGCATATAATTTTGCTAATTTCAAGAGGATAAGCTACCATATACAAAGAAAATAAGTAATTTTATCCCCGCTCGGTAAATCCTTGTTCAGCTAATAACATAAGTTTTTATTCACGCAAAGGAGTGCAAAAAATAATGGATAAGGTAAGAGTACGTTTTGCTCCCAGTCCTACTGGAACTTTACATATCGGCGGTGCCCGTACCGCTTTGTTTAATTGGCTGTTTGCCCGCAGCCAGCAGGGTACTTTTGTTTTGCGTCTGGAGGATACTGATCTGGGACGCTCGACGGCCGCATCCGCACAAGGTATCGTCGAGGGCTTGCAGTGGCTGGGTCTGGATTGGGATGAAGGACCTGACATTGGCGGACCATACGGCCCTTACCGGCAAAGCGAGCGGCTGCATATATATCAGCAATACCTGCAGCAGTTGCTGGATACTGGCTGCGCTTACTATTGTTTTTGTACGGCGGAAGAATTGCGCCAGCAACGGGAATCTGCGCGGGATGATCAGGGCGCTTACAGATATGACGGCACCTGCCGTAATTTAAGTGCAGAAGAGGTTGCCCACCGTCTGGCCCAGGGGCAAAAGCCGACCGTCCGTTTCAAGATGCCGCAGCAAGGTACGACTGTCGTGCATGACCTGGTACGCGGTGAGGTAGAATTCCAAAATGAACTGTTCGATGATTTTATTATCGCTAAATCTGATGGCTGGCCCACTTATAATTTTGCCGTGGTTATAGACGATTACACGATGAGAATAAGCCATGTTATCAGAGCGGAAGAGCACCTGCCCAACACTCCGAAACAGCTGATGATTTATGAAGCTCTGGGTCTGACTCCGCCGCAGTTTGCCCACGTATCCATGATCCTCGCTCCTGACCGCAGTAAATTATCGAAGCGCCATGGAGCTACTTCGGTACAGGAATTCCGTGATCAGGGCTATCTGCCTGAAGCGCTGATAAACTATCTGGCTTTGTTGGGTTGGTCACCGGGTGATGATATGGATATTATGTCAGTAAAAGATATGGTTGAACGCTTTACTCTTGATAATGCATCCAAGTCCGCAGCCGTCTATGATATCGAAAAGCTGACCTGGATGAACGGGCATTACCTTGCCGAAATAGCTACTGTTCAGATGGCGGAGATGATCGAAAATGAAGCCCGAAACCTCGGTTGGCTCACTGATGATAATCGTGGTTATTTTATTAAGGTTATTGATCTGGTACGCAGCCGGGTTAAAACTGTACCTGAATTAATACCGGCCATCGCATACTTTTTCGTTCCTCCGCAAGCTTATGATGAAAAAGGAGTTAACCAGCATTTTCGCAAAGCCGGAGCTGCAGAGAGATTACAGACAGTTACAACCCTGATTGCAACCAATCCGTTTAATGCCGGGCAAATAGAGCAGGCTTTACGTTCCCAAGCTGATGAAATGGGTCTGAAAGCAGCCGACCTGATTCATCCTACCCGCCTGGCACTATCCGGCCGCACCAACACTCCGGGGCTTTTTGAAGTAATGGAACTGCTTGGGCCGGAGGCCTGTACAGAGAGATTAATAAAAGCTATAGATTACCTCCACAATATAATAGTGTAATATCATAAACTATTATTTGCATAAGGGGTTGGACTATGTCTGAAATGATAAGGCTGATTACTGGTTTTGTTACAAACCTTTAAAACCATCTGCCCCCCATAAGAACAAGGAATTATCGCCCTTATTCCGATGGCATCATTTTTATATAAATGTCGATAACCCTTTGACATTAAATCAACCCTGTATTATAATATTTTTTGCGCGGAACAATAGCGCGTTGCAGCCGAATGGTGTAGTGGTAGCACGACTGACTCTGGATCAGTTCGCCAGGGTTCGAATCCTTGTTCGGCTGCCATTTTTATGGTCCCATCGTCTAGAGGCCCAGGACGCCGCCCTCTCAAGGCGGAGACAGGGGTTCGA
>JAAYCZ010000212.1 GCA_012729495.1 Syntrophomonadaceae bacterium
AAACGCTGCATGGTCCTGTCTTTATGACATAGAATCGGCAAACCCCCGGTAAACACTACCGTTTATTCAAGTAATACTTTATTTGAATCCCTGGTCGCGGGATTTTTCAAAATGCAGATCCATATCGGCAAAAGCGTAGACCTTGATTGGATGGGTAAACCCCTTTACCAATTCTTCACCTGCATAGGCAAGCGAATCCTTGACCGGACCTTCGGGCAGCAAATTATAGGAGCGTTCTGAGACCAGAACCAGGGTGGAGAAAAGTTTGGTCAGGGCTTCCACCCGGGAGGCCAGATTGACGTCTTCACCAATCAGAGTGTAATCCATGCGTTCGGGACTGCCGACGTTTCCAACTACCGCCGGACCGGTATTGATTCCCACGGCAACCAGCAGGGGAACCTCACCTTCAGCTTCCCACTTGCGGTTTAGTTCGGATACCTTCTGCTGAATTTCCCGGGCTGCGGCGATGGCTCTTTCCACATGGTCGGGATAGAAGATGGGCGCGCCAAAAAAGGCCATCAGCCCATCGCCAAGGTATTTGTCCAGCGTACCGCCATGTTTTAGAATCGATTCGGTCATGGCGGTTAGATATTCGTTCAGACGCTGTATTACATCGACCGGATCCTTGTTTTCGCTGAAGGCGGTAAAACCGCGAATATCTGCAAACATAATGGTGACGAGCTGCTTTTTTCCGCCCAGCTCCATCTGGGCAGGATCAGCCATCAACTGTTTGACAACATCAGCCGATACATAACGGGAAAACAGCGCTTTGGTCTTGCGCCGCTGCATTTCCGCCCGCACGAAGTCACTGGCAGTTACGACCACATACAGCAGAAAGATCAACAGCAAAGGAGCGGCCAGATTGAGCCACCAGTGATTTTTCCAGAGCAGATAGACGGTCAGTAACGTCAGCAGGGAGATTCCCAGCACACCCAGCAAACCAGCCCAGGGGCCCCGACCGGCGACCAATTTGACGGTCAGCAGGGTGAGCAGGAGCAGGAAGAGAAAATTTAAAACTTTCCCCACCCGCTGGTACCAGCTATGGCTGAGATAACTTTGTACCACGGCAGCATGAACTTCCACCCCGGGGGTTTCCAGTGCACCGCTTTTCACCATGTTGCTGGTGGTGTAGGGGGTAGAAAAGTAGTCATGCTCATCCTGGGTGGTGCTGCCCACCAGCACGATCTTGTCCTGGAAATAATCAGGAGTTATCTTTCCTTCCAGAATGTCAGCGTAGCTTATCGTTTTAAAGGTTCCCCGCGCTCCCCAGAAGGTAGGCATGGCTTGGTGCCTGGCATCAAGCGGGGCTTTATAATCCCCGGCCTGCAGATAACCGTCATCCACCGTCAGATCCTCGTAGCTCAGATCCTGACTGGCCAGAATAATAGCGGTGGCAAAGGAGGGATAGGGGATATCAAAACTGTTGGTATCGATGAGGGTAGTATGACGTACTACCTGATCGGGATCGGTAGGCATATTGGCAAAACCCATTCCGGCTGCATGGGCGGCAAATTCCTCCAGGGGAAGTTCCGGGATCTGAATAATGTCGCCATTTTCATCTTTTTCAAAATAAAATTTGCTGATTAAAATAACGTTACCGTGGGCGGCGATGGCATCTGCAAAAGCTTGATCTTGTTGCGGGTCTTTGGCGGCGCCGAAAGTTAAGTCGAAGGCAACGATTTTAGCCGAGGCAAGTTTGTCCAGCAATTGGGCATGTATGGTGCGGGGCCAGGCAGGCGGTCCGATTCTTTCAATTGAGCTTTCATCCATGGCCACCACAACGACTTGCTGGCCAGGATCGGTCGCTCCCTGCAGACGAAACCAGGCATCATACAGAGACATCTCTGGTCTTTCCATAATACCCAGCAAAACAATGAGCTGCAGCAAAAGCACAATAAAAAGCGGCA
>JAAYCZ010000213.1 GCA_012729495.1 Syntrophomonadaceae bacterium
GAGCCTACGGTCAAAGCTCTGCCGGAAATGCTGAAACAGCTGCAGGCGGAAAAATATAAAATGCTGACCATCGATAAAGTGGTATTGGATCAATCCTCCAAACCAAACCAGGGAGAAAAAGCCGATGCGGATAAATAAGAAAAGATTTCGCGCCCAGGTACTGGGGCTGGCACTGGCACTGGCACTGGCTTTAGTGCTGCTGACTGATGCTGTTTTAGCTGCCCCGGCCCTGGCCGCACCATCAATACATTCCAAATATTACTGTCTGGTGGACGGTGAGACCTGCCAGCCCATTATCAGCAAAAATGCTGACCAGCTGCGTCCCATCGCCAGTACGACCAAAATCATGACCGGCATTCTGGCGGTCGAGTACGCCGATATGGATGAAATTGCCACCGTCAGCCCCTACGCCGACCGCACCGCTGAATTTACCATCGGATTGCGGGCCGGGCAGCAGTTACCGCTCGGAGAATTGATGAAAGCCAGCCTGATCAAATCCTCCAACGATGCCGCCGTGGTGCTGGCCGAACATGTAGCCGGGGATGAAGCCCTGTTTGCCCATATGATGTCCCTCAAAGCGTTCGCCATCGGTGCCATGCATACCCATTTCTGCAATGCTTCCGGCCTGCCTGCCGAGGGCGCTTACAGCACCGCCTATGACCTGGCCGTCATGGGCCGTTACGCTCTGTCCGTACCATTGGTGGCCAAACTCGTGGCCATGCCGGAGGCCAAATTCAAACATCCCGCTTACCGGGAACCGCTTACGATCCGCAATACCAACGGCCTGATCAGCAGTTATCAAGGCATCACCGGCATCAAGACCGGCACCGCCAACGAATCCGGTAAATGTCTGGTCGCCTCCGCCACTCGCAACGATCGTAATTTAATTGCCGTAGTACTAAAATCCGGCGACCGCACCGGCGATTGCGCCCGCCTGTTAAACTACGGTTTCAACCAAAGCGAGCACATCAAAGTGATAGATTCGCATGAAGTTTTTAAAAATGTTAAAATTAACAAAGCCGCCCAAACCCTTGCTGACATTGTGCCCGCCGAGGATTTGTGGCTGTGGATGGGAGACAGCCCACCCGACATACAGAAAAAAGTACGCATGAACTACCTGCTGGAAGCCCCTCTGCCCCGTCATCACAAAGTAGGGGAGATGGATATTTTCGTAGACGGCCAGTTTGTGCAGACAATTGAGCTGCGTACCCGCGAAAATGTTTCACGTGAAACATTTTTGGGCAAAAAAATCTTAATCAACCTGTATGAAAAAATAAAAACGAAGGTTTTGCATAATTAGCTTATTTTTTTATCATGTATTTTTAAAATATCGTCCTGAGCGTTAGCGAAGCAAGTAACAGTATTGCATTATTTTTTGAATTATGTAAAAATTTCACGTAATATATAGTATTATTATATTTTACACTCGCTATATATTGATATCCTTTTAGCGTAAGTCAATTATGCAAAGCCCTAAAGCAGGGATAAGCAGCCCCATTATGAATTAAACTAAACCGGATAGAATACAGGAGGAAACAAACATGATAAACAGTTGGAATCTCAGCAGCGGAGCCACACTGGTGGTGGAGGAAATACCCTATCTCAAATCAGCGGCTGTGGGCGTTTATATAAAAGTGGGCTCACGCAACGAAACTGCGGCAATAGCAGGCGCCAGCCACTTCGTCGAACACATGCTGTTCAAAGGCACCAGCAAGCGCAGTGCCCGGCAGATTGCCGAATCATTCGAAGGCATGGGCGGGCAGCTCAACGCCTTTACCTCCAAGGAATATACCGGCCTGTATGCGCGCACCCTGGATGAAGACATATACCAGGCCCTGGAAATCGTTTTCGATATGATTTTCAGCTCCAAATTCAGTAAAAAAGATTTCAATACCGAGCGCGGCGTTGTCATTGAGGAAATCAACATGTATGAAGACGCCCCGGACGACCTCATCCATGACGTTTTCGCCCAGAAATTTTTCTCCGGCCATCCGCTGGGTTTCCCCATCCTGGGCACCCTGGAGACCATACAGAATATGGAGCGGGAAACACTGCATGAATATTATCATACCCATTACCAGCCCGACAACATGATCTTTGCCGTGGCTGGCAACGTCGATGCCAATAAAATCCGTGACTTTATTGAACAAAAGTGTGCAGAGCACGCCAATAAACCATTGCCGGACAAATTCGAAAGCCCCCACCCCGGCACCCGTTTTATAGAACTGGTATCCAAAGAAGTGGAGCAGGTGCAGATCTGTCTGGGCGTTCCCGGCATATCCTATCATAGCGAAGACCGTTATACCCAGAATGTACTCAATAGCATCCTCGGCGGCGGGATGAGTTCCCGGCTGTTCCAGAGCCTGCGTGAAGAACGCGGCCTGGCCTACTCCGTGTATAGCTATCCCTCCAGCTACAAAGACAGTGGCCTGTATACCATTTATATCGGGACGAGTCCGGCCAAAGTACCCGAGTTTTTTGAGGCTTTCCATGAACAACTACGTGAACTCCTGAGCAGCGGCGTCAGCGCCGAAGAGATCGAACGCACCCAGAAGCTGATGAAATCCAGTATTTATCTGGGCATGGAGAGCGTCATGAACCGCATGACCCGCCTGGCCAAATCCATGCTCATGTATGATAACATTCAGCCCCCCGAAGAAGTGATCGAGAAAATATATGCCGTGACCCCGGAAATGGTCAACCAATATGTCGCCCGCACCCTCCAGCCCGAATCCTTCTCCCTGGGCGCCATCGGTGACAAAGAAGCCCTGCCCGCAGTAGAAAAAGAATTTCAAAAACTGTGGGGGAGCAGCTAACAGCCCCAGCCCCCCCAGCCACGCGCCCCAGCCAAGGGGACGGTTCTTGTGGCTGGTCTGGCAAAATGAAACCAGCCGCAAGAACCGTCCCCTTGGCTGGGGAAACATATAACCAGAAGGGAGTTGCCCATACATATAATGAAGATAATGATCCAGCGCCTGCATTCCTATGACTTGCCCCTGCCCCATTACCAGACCCCCGGCTCCGCCGGGGCCGACCTCTATGCCGCTATAGATGAAGAAATAATTATCCCGGCGGGAGGCCGCGTGCTCGTCCCCACCGGGATCGCCATCTCCCTGCCCCCCGGCTGTGAAGCCCAGATCCGGCCCCGCAGCGGCCTGGCCATAAAGTACGGCCTGACCCTGCTCAATACCCCCGGCACCATCGATTCCGATTACCGTGGCGAAATAAAAGTAATAGTTATAAACCTGGGGGACAAAGAGTATACATTGAAAAGAGGCGAACGCATCGCCCAGATGGTTATTGCCAGCGTCATCCAGGCCGATTTCGAAGCAACCGCCGACCTGGATCAAACCACCCGCGGCGCCGGCGGCTTCGGCCACACCGGTAAATAACCTGGGGTCAGACCCCAAGTTATTGCAGGTTTATATTTTGAGGAGGGGTAGATTTGCGTTTAAATGATTTGGAAGGCAAGGAAATGGTAAACATATATGACGGCATGCGTATGGGTACCGTAGGGGAATCCGACATGGTGGTAGATCCGGAGACCGGCGACATCGTATCGATAATCCTGCCCAACCGCGGCAATCTGCTCAACTTCTGGGCCGACCGCCAGAAAATCGTCATCCCCTGGGATTCCGTCAAAAAAATCGGTCGTGAAGTCATCGTCGTAGATATCGACCATACCCACATGCGCCTCAAAAACAACTCTCTCTAAACACCTGCCAAGGCCACCAGCCACGGGGACGGTTCTTGTGGCTGGTTTTATTTCGCGAGACCTGCCACAAGAACCGTCCCCGTGGCAGGTGCAAGAAGATTTAGACAAGACTATCGCTTGCAAAGTTCTGGCTAATATTATAAAATAGTTTAACTTTTATATAAGGAGGCCAGACAATGAACGACAAATTTAGCAAAGAGGGTCTCACCTTTGATGACGTCCTGTTGATCCCCGGACATTCTACCATGTTACCAAACGAAGTGGATGTATCCACTCGTTTGACCCGTAATATAAGACTGGAAACCCCCATCATGAGCGCCGGCATGGATACGGTTACGGAGTCCCAAATGGCAATTGCCATGGCCCGTGAGGGCGGTATCGGCATCATCCACAAAAACATGACCATCGAAGAACAGGCCAAAATGGTGGACCGCGTCAAACGCTCCGAGCACGGAGTCATCACCGATCCATTTTTCCTCTCCCCCGAACACAAAGTCAGCGACGCCCTCGAGATTATGGAGCATTACCGCATTTCCGGCGTACCCATCACCGAAGGCCCCAAACTGGTAGGCATTCTGACCAACCGGGACCTGCGTTTCGAAACCAATTTCAGCCAGCCCATCAAAAATATCATGACCAGCACCAATCTGGTAACCGCACCGGTTGGCACCACCATGGACGAAGCCATGCAGCTGCTGCGCAAATACAAAATCGAAAAATTGCCGCTGGTAGATGAAAACTATCATCTCAAAGGCCTGATTACCATTAAAGATATTGAAAAGACCATCAGGTATCCCAACTCCGCCAAGGATCAACGCGGTCGCCTGCTGGTCGGTGCGGCGGTCGGCATCGCCAAAAACACGCTTGAAAGGGCTCAGGCCCTGATAAATGCCGGCGTTGACGTGATTGTGGTTGACACCGCCCATGGCCATTCCCAGGGCGTAATTGATATGGTTGCCGCTATCAAAAAGGAATTTCCCGAGCTTGAGTTGATTGCCGGCAACGTAGCCACCGGTGAAGCCACCGAAGCATTGATCAAAGCCGGTGCTGACTGTATAAAAATAGGAATTGGCCCCGGTTCCATCTGCACCACCCGCGTCGTGGCCGGCATCGGAGTGCCCCAGATTACCGCCGTGGTTGACTGCTCCCAGGTAGCCAGAAAATATGACATCCCCGTCATCGCTGACGGCGGCATCAAATATTCCGGCGATATTGCCAAAGCCATCGCCGCCGGAGCCGACGTTGTCATGCTGGGCAACTTGCTGGCCGGAACCGACGAAAGCCCCGGCGAAGAAGTCATGCTGCAGGGCCGGCGCTTTAAAGTATACCGCGGCATGGGTTCCATGGGCGCCATGGTGGAAGGCAGCAGCGACCGCTACTTCCAGGAAGACGCCCAGAAACTGGTTCCCGAAGGAATTGAAGGCCGCACCCCATATAAAGGAGCCGTTTCAGAAACCATCTTCCAGCTCGTCGGCGGGTTGCGTGCCGGCATGGGTTATTGCGGCGTAGCCAACATCAAAGAAATGCAGGAAAAAACCCGTTTCGTTAAAATCAGCAACGCCGGCCTGGCCGAAAGCCATCCCCACGACGTAGTAATAACCAAAGAAGCCCCCAACTACCAGATCATGTAGTGATTTTCGGGGACAGTCCCCAAAAATCACTTTTGGCTGGTCCAAAAAAAACGGAGCCGGAGTACGTTCCTCCGGCTCCTGTGTGCGAGATACGTTACAGCAAGTTCTGGTTATTCTGGCCAGCAACACTGCGCTCAGCGATTTGGATAGCACTTTTTACCATATTACCGCAATCCCTTGAGCTTACTGCGCCCCAACCCTGAGTGGCTACAATGTTATCGACACCAAGTTCACGGGCAATCTCATATTTGAGCTGTTCAGACATGATACTTCGATTACGAGCCAATTTCTGAACCTCCTCTTTATCCCTCGCACACATATAGTTTGAGTAATAAACGCGCAAAAAATGCAGAAGAAAAATATATTCGCGGGAGATCATTGTACTTTAGCAGAGCATACTATGGTTATTACAGATGTTTGTTCGTGTTCACCTATTAAGGCTGTACCATTAGGGTTGAGCCATTAAGGTTGCGCAGTGGGTAAGAAGGCAGAAGGGTGAGGCTGCCAATTAATTAAAAACTACAATGAATCGTCCCGAGCCCCAGGGATTTCTAATTAAGCAGTCAAAATGCTCGGTAGACTATGTGAAAACCCGCGAGATTGTATGATTCGATAATCCAAAGTGGAGGATAACAAAAAATGATTTTCGGGGACTGTCCCCGAAAATCACTTTGGCAACTGCCAAGATTACAAAATATCTGGTAGAATTATGTCATCATCATAGCTTTCCTGATATAATCAAATAGATAGGAGGTATGAATCATGAGATATGAAGGCAACGTATTCCGGCCGCCCAGCGAAGGCCGCAGCTATATATTGCAGTGTACGGTAGGATGTTCCCACAACCGCTGCACATTTTGCGCCATGTACATTGACAAAAAATATCACGTCCGCAAAATGGAAGATATAAAGGAAGATATCCGCATGGCCAAAGGGTACTACGGCGATCTGGAAAAAGTATTCCTCGCCGATGGTGACGCTCTGGCCATGGATACCGACGATCTGCTCGAGATCCTGGACATCCTGTACAAAACCTTTCCCAGTTTAAAACACGTGGGCATTTACGCCAGCCCCGACACCATTTTAGAAAAGGAAATGTCAGAGCTAACCGCGCTCAAAGCCGCGGGGCTGACTATCGCTTATCTCGGCGTTGAGACCGGCGACCCTGAGCTCCTGATAGAAATTCGCAAAGGCGTCACTTACGACGAAATGCTGGAAGCCGGGCGCAAAATCCGCCGTGCCGGCATAGAGCTATCGGTTACCATACTGCTGGGTTTGGCCGGGCGCTCTGCCAAAGCCGTTGAGCATGAGAAAAACACCGCCAAAATATTAAACGAAATGAACCCCGACTATATCGGCGCTTTGACCCTGATGCTGGTACCCGGCACCGGACTCTACCGCAAACAGCAAAAAGGCGAGTTCGAGCTGCCCGGACCGTTTGAAATACTGGACGAAATGCGCATCCTGATAGAAAACCTCGAGGTCCAGGGCACCGAGTTCAGAAGCAACCATGCTTCCAACTATCTTCCTATTAAAGGCAGACTGCCCGAAGACAAACAAAAAATACTGGCTCTGATCAATGATATAATCGCCAAAAACGACCGTAAATACCTTAGACCGGATTACCTGCGCGCATTATAACGCAATTGGCTTGCAGCGGGAGAAATCCCGCTTAAAGCATAAAGATTGGGGGGTAAATAATGGCACTGTTTGGCCGTAAGGATGAGAACCTTTTTTTCCTTTTTGAAGAGAGTGCAAGAGTAGTCGTCAGGGGAGGCGACATCCTCAACGATGTCATTTCTGATTATCGTAATCTGGATCTTAAAATGTCCAAACTTCTTGAGCTGGAAAACGAAGGAGACCTCATCATAGATCAGCTGGTCGGACGCCTGAACGCCAGTTTTATTATGCCCTTTGACCGCGAAGATGCTTTTCAGCTGGTGCAGAAATTATCGACCACCCTGGATTATATCACCGGCATCATTGATCGCATGATATTATACAAAACCGGCGAACCCGACCAAAGAGTCAGGGAAATGGCGGAAGTGCTTTATGATGCTCTGCTTTTACAGCAAAAAGCCTTTAAATTGATAGATAAACTGGAAAGCAATAAAAAACCTATTTTTGAATGCTGTGAAAAAATCAGAAAGCTCGAGCGCAAACAGGACAACCTCTACCGCAGCGGACTGGCGGACCTGTTTGAGAAAGAAAAAGACAAGCCTCTCAACATCATAAAATGGCGCGAAGTCTACGAACACATCGAGATGGCCACCGACCACGTCGAAGACGTCGGCAACCTCATCCGCAACATCTGCGTCAAGTACTCATAAACGGTGCCTGGCACCAAGTTATTGAAAATGTTAAGTTATTTGAATCCCGTTA